>JANLHA010000322.1 GCA_024653845.1 Candidatus Omnitrophota bacterium
AATACAACCAAAAATTTCTGACGGGCACAAGATGCAATGATTTTCTCAATCATGGTTATGCCCTCCGCTTAAGGAGGCCTGCAGACGGCTTTCCGAATCCAAAAGAAAATTGCCAGAAACCACGATCATCTCTCCCTCTTGCAGCCCGGACTTGACCGCGACGACTCCGTCCGCTTCAGAACCGGTTTGGATATTGCGCGGCTCAAAACGTCCTTCTTGGGTTTGAACAAAAACAATTTTTTGCAATCCCGTATCCATCACGGATTGACGCGGAACAACCAATGACTCGTTGAGCTCAACTGGCATATCCACATTGACCTGCATATTAACACTGAGCCTTGTTCGATAACTTGGCAATTCAATCCGTACTCGACTGGTGCGCGTATCAGGATCGATAAATGGAGCCACACTTTCGACAACCCCTACGGTGGTTTCTCCATAAACGGGAATCGTGATCACCGCCTTTTGTCCCACATCGACAAATCCCAAATCATTTTCTAAAATTTGCGCGTAAATCCAAAAAGGTTGATTCTCTTCAAAAAATAATAACTCTGGCTCAACCCATGGTTGTCCATATTTGACTTCCCGTAATTGCTGAAGTTGCGCTTCAGTTAATCCCATATGAATCAATTCATATTCAGCCTGGACTAGCCTTTGCATGGCTTTACGTTTTTGATCACTACGCCAACGGCTTTCCGCCGGGGCTTTTTTATAATATTCTCGCCAATCCGCGCGGTATTGATCGATCACCGGTCGACGGGCAAGGAAAGCAAAGTAAACCTGCCAAGCCTCAATGTATTCCAATTCGGCCTGATACAATTCCAAATCATGCGCAACGTATCCATAAGCGCGAATCGTTTTGACAAGATTCTTCTTACCGACCGGCGCAATTTTGACTCCAATCCATTGTTGTTTCTGGCTATTGATCGAAACAGGCGCATAACCTGGGACATGATTCTTCCCATGAGATTCATGCGCATCAACAGGCGCTGCCTGATCCACGGGTTCCTTCTTGACCAAATTCATCCCGCAAATGGGACACGTCCCAGGACGATCACTGGTATACGTTGGATGCATTGGGCAATAATAAAGATCTTGGTGCGTGGAATGATTTGAAAGCGATGATTGTTGATTCTTTAAAAATACCCATCCTCCCACCACGGCTAAAATCATAAAAATGATTAAAATGACACTCTTGATTTTCATACTCAACTCCCTTGTTGGTCAAAACAAATCCTTAAACAAAAAATCGTTTTCAAGAAAGAATTAAATACGAAAATTACGGAGGCGAAGGTAAAGCGGGATATCAGAGAGTGACCCCGGTGGGCCATGAAGAAATGCTAGGTTAATTTTCGATTCAAGAGCACAGAACGAATCCTGAGAAAAATTCACCGCCAGAAAACTCTTTGAAAATTGTGGGACAACGGATGCCGTGGGAACCGGATAATCCGCCTGCAATTGCTTCAGACAGCAAGTGCAATCTTGTTTTGTCGGAGTCGCCGCCTTCGCTTCTTGAGCATGGCATGCCGGCATAGACGTTTGAGCTTTTGCCAACATCGAAGAATCGAGGGCCTGCGTCATCGCATGCCCCGAGGGAACACAACAAAAGAATCCAATACCGACGATTCCTAGAATGATGAAAGGAAGCGCGAGATATTGGATTCTTTTATTTCTTAAAATATGAGCCATGCACCAGCTCCTTTGTAGACCTGAGTTAAATATACTACGTTGAACTTGGATTGTCAAAAATGTCTTTAGAAGTCCATTTTGAAGGGCTAAACAATCAAGTTTTGCAAACTCTTTTCCTGCTCGTCCGAGACCGGCCCCACCAAGGCAAGGTGTAGACGTTTTTCATTCAAAATCTCTTTGGCCACTCGCTGAACATCTGCCAATTTGATTTTTTTGACTTCTTTCACAACTTCCTCAATGGTGCGCAAATAGCCTCGGGTCATAATTGATTCCCCAAGCCAGAGCATGTGGTCCATGGTATCCTCGAGTCCTAACAAAACTTGTCCTAAATAAAATTCTTTGGCATGCAAAAATTCTTTTTGAACAATGGCTCCCTTTTTGACCTTTTGCAATTCTTTCAAAATGACCGAAACCGCATCCACAATCTTGGTATTATCCACGCCCGCTCTCACCATAAACATACCGGTGTCACGAAGACTTTTGACACTGGTTCCAATCGAATACGCCAATCCTCTTTTCTCTCGCACCTCATCGAACAGACGGCTCGACATATTTCCTCCCAAAAGCACGTGCAACAAATTCAGAATGTATTTGTCTTTGTGATCATACGGAATTCCAGGCAACCCTAAAGCCAAATGCATTTGTTCGGTATCTTTCTTATAAATTTTCACCTGCGGTGATCTTGAAGCTTTAGGGGCCTGCAAAAAACTCTCCGCAAACTTCTGAGAAGATTCCCTAACCCTTGATTTGATCAATTTGACCAGTTCTGTATGCCTGATTTTTCCACATGCGGCGACGGCAATATTTTTGGGAATGTAATATTGGTCATGAAAAGCCCGGAGGTCCTCTGCCGTCATCTTGGATACTGTTTCAACGGTCCCTGCCAAACTTTTTCCCAAAGGATGCTCTGGCCACATGATTTGGTCTAAAATATCAAGCACCAAATATTGAGGGAGGTCATGATACATTTTGATTTCTTCAACGATCACGCCGCGTTCCCGCTCCACATCCTCGGACCTGATGAGCGGATGAAAAACCATGTCTGCCAAAACATCAAATGTTCTTTGTAAATGTTGCGAAGGAATTTTGGCATAAAAACAGGTGTGTTCTTCCGACGTGAACGCGTTGAGACTTCCCCCCACACCTTCGATCTCTTGCTTGATTTGCTGGCAGGAATATTTCTGACTTCCTTTAAAAAGAATATGTTCTAGAAAATGAACAGCGCCTTTAACTCGATCATCTTCATAACGTCCGCCAACTCCGACCCAAATCCCCAGAGCAATGCTGTCTCGCTCTTTCATCTTGTGAGAAGCCACCCGCAAATGATTATTAAGAACCGTCTTGGAATACATAATCTATTTCTGAGCCTCCCTTAAACGCGAAACAAATTTTGTCACTTTCGCCACCGCATCTCGTTGACCTTGAAGCTTCTGAATTTCTTTGATGATCGCACTTCCAACAATCACGCCATCCGCAACATAGCTAAGCATTTTCACTTGTTCCGACGTGGAAATGCCAAATCCCACACAGATGGCCTTATCGGTCACCTTCTTTACTTCTGAGATTCCCGCCATCAATTCCGACGGCAAAGCTTGCCGTGCGCCTGTCACTCCCGTTAAGGAAACATAATAAATGAAACCGGTACTCGCTTGGACAATTTTCCGGATACGATCCGAAGACGTTGTTGGGGCCACAAAAAAACTCAACGTTAATCCCGCCTTTTGCGCGTATCGTCGCAGACTTCCCGCCTCTTCTGGTGGCAAATCAGGGATAATTAACCCATCAATTCCCGCGACTTTGACATCTTTGACAAAACGCTCTTCGCCATAAGAGACAATCGTATTGCAGTACGTCATGAACGCAATCGGCACTTCACTTTTTTGACGAACTCGACGGACCAATTGCAAAACCTGCGGCACATTGACACCTTTTTTCAACGCCAGTTCAGAGGCCATTTGAATGGTTTGGCCATCCGCCAAGGGATCCGAAAAAGGAATACCCAGCTCGATAACATCCACACCAGCTTGGGCCAAATTCAAAACAAGTTCTTCTGTAAATTTGAGGCTGGGATACCCAGCAGTTAAAAAAGGAATGAACGCCTTCTTCTTGTTACGTCGCAGTTCTTGAAATTTTCGTGTGATACGGTTCATAAGAGATCTTTCATGGTTCCCATGTCTTTATCGCCTCGGCCCGACAAATTCACAATAACGGTGCTTTTGCCCTTCGCTCGACGGTCCAATTGCGAAAGATACGCAATCGCATGAGAACTTTCGAGTGCTGGAATGATACCTTCGGTTCGCGAGAGAAGTTTTAACCCTTCCAAAGCTTGCGAGTCCGTCACCGTCACATATTGCGCACGTCCTGTTTCTTTATAATAAGCGTGTTCAGGTCCGACACCGGGATAATCCAAACCTGCAGCAATCGAATGCGCGGGTTGAATCTGTCCGTCTTCGGTCTGAAGAACAAGACTTTTGCTTCCGTGCAGAACTCCAACCTTGCCACGATTCAACGAGGCCGAATGTTCTTTTGTTTTTAATCCTCGACCGGCGGCCTCAACCCCAATCATTCTGACATGACGATCTGCAAAAAACGGATGAAACAATCCCATCGCGTTGCTGCCCCCACCCACACATGCCACAACGTAATCCGGGAGTCGCTTTTCTTTCTTCAAAATTTGCCGACGAGCCTCTTGGCCAATGACCGATTGAAATTCTCGCACCATCCAAGGATAAGGATGCGGTCCGGCCACCGAACCAATCAAATAAAACGTATCACGAACATTGGTCACCCAATCCCGAATCGCTTCATTCATCGCATCTTTAAGAGTTTTAGAACCGCTGGAAACTGGAATGACCCGCGCGCCTAAAAGTTTCA
>JANLHA010000324.1 GCA_024653845.1 Candidatus Omnitrophota bacterium
CAAGAAATTGAAAGCGCAGGGACAAGAATAGGACTCAACCTGGTCAATCTCAATCCGCTTCCTATCAAGGACAGTGCTGCTTCCCGAAGAGTCGCGGTCAATGTCGAGATTGAAGGAGAGCTGGTGAGCATGATGCGTTTTATCCATGAATTGCAAACGACAAAATCTTTTTTCTTTATCGAAGAGCTTGAAATTGGGGTTTCTTCTCCAGGAGCAACAAAGAGTGCTGCGCCTTTGCGAGCTCGTTTGGTTGTATTAAGGTTGATTCCCGCAGAAGAAAGGATGTGAGATGAAGGCGATGAGGCCAGAAGAAGTTATGCATCAGAAATGGATGCGGAGGGCCCAGAAGGGAACGGGTGTTGTGTGGGGGTTGGCCATCCTTTTTTCAGCCTTCTTTTTTGTAAAATTGGCTCATCCTATCCCAAAAATTTTTGACCAGGACATTGTTGATGCAGGTTCGTCAACTTTAGTCGCGGCCACGATGCCATCTTCTCTAGTGGATTTCAAAATTTATGAAAAAGCTTTTCAGCGTAATGGAATTTTTGAGCGTAAGATTCTTAATAGAGAAGAAGGATTTGCGAATGGTGATCAAAAAGTCCATACGGCTTCAGCGCTTTCAGATATCAAAACAAAATACCGTCTTGTTGGAATCATCTTGGATACTCATCCTCAGGCCATCCTTGAAGATCTTCAGAAGAATAAAACAGTCTTTTTGTCGAGAGGGGATAAAATTGAGAACTTGATTTTGCAAGAGGTCGAAGAGGGAAAGATCATTTTGAATGACGACAATCGGAGTGTCGAAATTTTGATAGAATAAAAATTAGCTAAGGAGGAAACATGTCGCGGTATATTTTCACAATGTTATTGATGGTAGGGTTGTGGCGTGCTCCGTTGGTTGGAGCTGATTTACCAGAGTCTTACGAGCCAGGGATTGCCTTGCCTAAGGAATATCGTCAACCGTGTTCCAATTTTAACTTCATCAAGGACGGCATTGATGAACAGAGGTTAGATAATGGCAACCTTTATCTTTCAGCGTCTTGCCAAGATGGAAAACAACAGGGCGTTGAGAAAAGATATTACAAAAATGGACAAGTTTGGCAGGAATCCAACTATGAGAATGGAATGCTTCATGGAGCCTTTCGTGAATATCATTTCGATGGAGCTTTGAAAATCGAAACGTATTTTCGTTATGGGAAGGTGCACGGTGATCATTTGCAATATTATTCCAACGGGAATCTTCAGAAGAGCGCGCATTATGATCATGACCAAAAAGAGGGAGTTGAAAAAACGTACCAGGCCGATGGGCACTTGATGTTTGAAGAAAATTATCATAAGGGCAAAAAAGAGGGCTTGAGTGTGGGATATTATGAGGACGGGAAAGTAGCGTGTCAGCAAGAATATAAGGAAGCTCAACCGCAAGGTCCTGCTCTTTTTTATGATCGTCAGAATCAAGAAGCCGAAGGGGAGCCCATTGTTAATTTTCAGCAGACATGTGGCTCTGTGATGGCCCCTGGAGAGAAAGATGTTGATAGGCCAGGAGACCTTGAATCCACCGTAGGCTTCGAGAATGAAAATATCAAAGAAAATCAAGAAGAAAAGAAAAATCCTGGCTATTATTCGGGACCTTGAAGGCCCTGGAAGCGAAGTTTGGGCGAGTTTAAAGCTGTTTTCTTCTGGACGAACTATGTTATAATAGCTCGCTTTGAAAGGCCATTTAACGTCATGATGAAGAAAACTTTATTATCTTTGATGATCAAAACAACCATCCGAGGAATTCTTGTTTTTTGTTTGGGGATCATCGCCCTGGATTCGGTCAAAGCCGAGCCATCGGTGCGTTCTTTCGCTGAAGGCGAGGCTCCATCGCTCATCCAGCCTGTACAGAAACAGAATGCCACAACCAAAGTCGAAAAAATTGATATTCCCGAAAGTGCCATGATCGACCTTCTGGAACTCAAAGATATGAACACGTTGGATGTCCTTGATCTCATTTCTAAGAAAACCGGTCTGAATATCATCGCCGGTAATGATGTGAAAGGCAAAGTGAGTATTTATCTTCGGAATGTCAAACTCAAAGATGCTCTCAAGATTGTTTTGGATGCCAATGGGTTGGCTTATAAGTTTGAAGACAACATCATTCGGGTTATGCCCGCGGCGGAGTTCGAAATGCGTTATGGTTATAAATTTGGGGGAGACATCGAAACTCGCGTCATTCATCTTTTGCATACCAACGTCGAGGACATCGCCATTTTTGCGAATCAAATGAAATCCCCGACAGGGAAGGTGGTAACAAATCCTCAGACCAATACGTTGGTGATTACCGATTCCTCTCAGAGTTTAGAAAATTTGCAGAAATTGATCCAACAGGTCGATGTACCGGTTGAAACCAAAGTTTTTGCCCTCAGTTATTCTCGAGCGACCGATATTACGGAAAAAATCCGTCCGACATTAACGAACAATATTGGCCACGTCAGGACCGATGAGCGTTCGAATAAAATTATTGTCACGGACACTTTGACCAAGCTTCGAGAGATTGCCAGTATCATCGAAGCTTTTGACGTCAAGGAAAAGGAAGTTTTGATCGAAGCGAAGATTGTGCAAATTGTTTTGAGCGATCAATACAAATTTGGAGTAGATTGGGAAGCGGTGGTTTCTGATTATCATAAGGTCGATCTTAAGAATGATTTGGATATCTTAAGCAGTGCTGATAAAGGAGGAAAGCTCAGTGTCGGGACGGTTTCGGATGACGATTACAACGTTTTGTTGGAAGCCCTTGAGACGGTAGGAGCAACCAACATCCTTTCGAGCCCTACAATTACGGCTATGAATAATCAGGAAGCCAAGATTTTAGTTGGGTCCACCGAGCCTTATGTGACGACAACCACAACTACTCCTTCTAGTGGTCCCGCGACTACGGCTGAGAGTGTAAACTTCATCGACGTCGGCGTGAAACTGTTTGTCACCCCCACAATCCACATGGATGATTTCATTACAATGAAAATCAATCCGGAAGTCAGCTCCGTCATCAAGAAAGTGATTACCAGCAACAATAATACGATCCCCGTGATTGAAACTTCGGAAGCCGAAACCAAAGTGATGGTCAAAGATGGTGTGACCATCGTGATTGGTGGATTGATCAAGGAGGAGCGCATTGAATCTAAGAATAAAGTTCCTGTTTTGGGAGACATTCCTCTTTTAGGGCATGCTTTTCGAAATAGCGACGAGCTGGTCCGCAAAACCGAGATTGTGATTTTTTTAACGCCTAAAATCATCTCTGGCGATATTCCGGTTGCAAAAAATGAAAAAGTGCTAGGAGCCTTACGACCTTGAGATCTTTTTTTGTTTATATTGTTGCAGGTTGCATGGTGTTCTTTTCTGGATGTGCCACGGTCCCTTCCAAAGGGACAACACGCAATCTCCAAGATCTTTGTCAAAAACATAATATTGAATTGGAATGGGACAGCGTTTCGCAAGTGATCAAATTGAACCGCGGCCAGGTAGATGGCAAATGTTTGATTGGTAGCGATATGGTGATTGTTGCCGGTGAAAAGATTGCCTTGTCTCAGGCGCTGTATCGAGACAGAAATGCAATCATTGTTCCTTTTGATTTTGAGGACAAGGTGATTCCGCAGTTCCTGGAATATAAAATCACGACAAAGAAGAAAACTTACAAGGTGATCGTTGATGCTGGGCATGGCGGTAAAGATCCGGGCGCGGTGAGCCGCAGTGGGTTGAAGGAAAAAGAAATTGTTTTGGACATCGCCAAGCGGCTCAAGGAAAAGTTGAAAGACCAGGGATTTTCTGTGGATATGACAAGGACTGGAGATCAATTTTTGTCATTAGGGGAACGTACTGAGATCGCGAGTCAAGGGCAGCCGGACTTGTTCATTAGCATTCATGCAAACGCGAGTCCTCAGCGAAGTGTCCAGGGGCTTGAGGTTTATATCTTGCGGGAATTGACGTCGCGAGAGCGTCGAGAAGAACAGCGTTTGAAAAATTCTCATCTTTTATTCAAAGGTTTGGAAATGGATGGTCATTCCGAGGCCGAGGAGATCATTGAAGATATGTTGTACAGTTACAAACGGGCGGAATCGAACCAATTGGCAAAACATTTGGCTTCAGAAGCGGCTAAAATGGCCAAATCCAAGAATCGGGGAATCAAATCTTCGGGGTTCTTTGTTTTGCGTAACACATTGATTCCGGCAATCCTCGTTGAAGTCGGTTTTATTACGAATCCTCGAGAAGAAAATCTTTTGAAAACCAAATCTTATCGTGAGAAAATTGCCGATGGTTTAGCCAAAGGCATTGTCGAATATTACAGCCAATCTGTAGATTAGTTTGGAGTTTAAGAGTTCCATGAGTAAAGAAGGCCCCATTGGTGTTTTTGATTCAGGATTGGGTGGTTTGACTGTTGTGAAGGCGTTGATTCGTCATTTGCCATCGGAAGATGTTGTCTACTTCGGCGACACCGCGCGTGTTCCTTACGGGACCAAATCTCCAGAGTCGATCATTCGATTCTCCAAAGAAAATGCCCAGGTGCTTTTGAAGCACCGGGTGAAGATGATTGTCGTCGCTTGCAACTCTTCATCCAGTTATGCGTTGCCCTTGTTGAAGAAATCTTTTGATTTGCCGATTTTAGGCGTGATTGCGCCGGGGGTTAGAAAGGCGGTGGCTACGACGAAGAATAAGGTTGTGGGGATCATTGCAACGCCTGCAACAATCAATAGCCGTTCGTATCATCAAGAAATTGCACAACAAGACTCCTCGATTCGGATTATCAGCCAAGCATGCCCGTTGTTTGTACCTTTGGTGGAAGAGGGATGGTTTCATAAGCCTGTGACGCTTTCCGTAGCTGAAGAGTATTTGCGTGTGATTCAAAAGTCCAAGGCTGATACATTAATTTTGGGATGTACGCATTATCCTTTGTTGAAGGCCACGTTACAAAAGGTCATGGGCCAGGGGGTGGAGCTCATTGATTCCGCGCGCGAAGTGGCCCTTGAAGTTAAGAAAGTTTTGGAAGAATATGGATTGGCCCGAGGTGGTTCTCATCGCGCAAAATATAAATTTCTGATCAGCGACGAGCCGGCCCATTTTCAAAGGCTAGCGAAACGTTTCTTGGGATATGATATCAAAGATGTAAAGAAAGTTCTGGTGAAATGATATGTTTGAACTGACGGTACAAGACCGCATTTCATCGGCCCATTTTTTAAGAGGCTATAACGGCCCTTGCCAAGACCTCCATGGACATACCTGGAAGATCGAGGTGGTCTTGCTTTCATCTCAACTCAACGAATTGGGATTGGTTATGGATTTTCGCGAGCTTAAAGTGAAACTTAAAGATTTTTTGAAGCCTTTGGATCACGTGTGTCTCAATGAACTTCCATCTTTCAAAGATGTGAATCCTTCGACGGAAAATCTTGCGCAATACATCTACCGAGGGTTCTCTAAGGCTTGTGTTCCCCTCAAACTCAAGCAGGTGAGAGTTTGGGAGTCGGAAATAACGAGTATTATATATTATGAATAATTCGAGAATCGGATAATCCCTTCGTTCACACGAACACCGTCTCTACTAGAATTGAAAACCTTATTGTAGACAGTGTCCGGAGTTCACTCAGGGATTATCCGATTCTCATTGTTTTGTAACTGGCCATCGGCTAATTGTAAACAATCTCATAACGATGAAAAAAGCGATCATTTTACTTTCAGGTGGGCTGGATTCGGCAACGACCTTGTATTATGCCAAAAACCAAGGGTATCAGACTTCATGTCTCATTTTTGATTATGGCCAGCGACATCGTCGAGAAATTCAGCAGGCAATCAAAATTGCCAAGGCCAGTCACAGTGATTACAAAATTGTAAAAATCAATCTTCCTTGGCAAGGATCCGCATTGTTGGATAAGAAAATCGCTTTGCCAAGAAATCGGCAAAACATTCCTAAAGGGATTCCTGTTACGTATGTTCCGGCGAGAAATATCATTTTTTTAAGTTTTGCGGCATCTTACGCCGAAGCAGCTGGCGCTCAAACGATTTTTATTGGTGCGAATGCCATTGATTATTCGGGATATCCGGATTGCCGGCCCAATTTTTATCAGGCGTATCAGAAGGTCTTGAATTTGGGATTGAAGGCCGGTGTTGAAGGAAAAACGATTCGAGTGAAAACACCGTTGATTCGCAAAACCAAAGCCAGTATTATTCGATTGGGATTGAGGTTGAGCGTGCCTTATCATTTGACGTGGTCATGCTATCAGGGCGGCGCGCGACCGTGTGGAGTGTGTGACAGTTGTATTTTGCGGGAAAAGGGATTTGAAGAGGTCGGCAGGAGGTGAATTTTAAAAGCAGAATATCGCGCAGCCCGAGCGGGCATGGTGTCCGCCGCAGGCGGACGAGCGAGGGCGGAGAGGTTAAGCGAATCTCGACTCGCAGGGGAGAGATGAGCGTTTCTGCGTAAAATTCACCTCCTGCCGTAAAAAGGAAATATGCACGCTAAAATTTTAGAAATATTCAAATCTATTCAAGGCGAAGGTCCATATGCGGGGGTGTCGCAGGTCGTCGTACGTTTTTTTGAATGCAATATGCATTGCGTCTGGTGCGACACGCCAGCGTCGATTGGCGATACGACACGCAACTATAAAGAGTTGTCCCTCGAGGACATTTTTGCGCAGATCAGTCAGCTTTATCCCGGATGTCATTCGGTGAGCTTGACCGGTGGCGAGCCGCTTTTGCAAAAAGATTTTATCAAAATGCTTTTGCCGTTGATAAAAAATAAGGGAATGAAGGCGTATCTTGAGACGAACGGTGTTCTCCCAGAACAGCTCAAGGACATTGTCAACGACGTGGATGTCATTGCCATGGACATTAAGCTGCCCAGCTCGACGCAATGCCGCCCGTATTGGCAAGAGCATGAAGAGTTTTTGAAAATCGCTCATCGTGCACAGGCCGAAACGTTTGTCAAAACGGTGATTTCGAGTGATACGCAAAAAGAAGATATTCAAAAAGCCGTCCAATTGGTTGAAAGGGTTGATCGGGAGACATTGTTCATTTTGCAACCCAACACATATGATTTGAAGAATGGGGTGGTTGCCAAGTGTTCAGAATATTTGGAATATTGTTTGCCGCATTTGCCCAATGTTCGTGTGATGCCGCAGATGCACAAGTTTATGAAGATCAGATGATGGTTTCGGTGGGTCGGATCGCCTCTGCGCTCCGACACTTCCTCGTCAAGTGACTCGGTCGCAGGACCCGCCTGAAG
>JANLHA010000325.1 GCA_024653845.1 Candidatus Omnitrophota bacterium
AAATCTTTTCCTAAATAAAATTGAACAATCCCACTGATGGAGACCAACGCGATCGATACAAAAAATATCGTCACAAAAATCTTCAACCGACGAGGATTATTGATACACTCCAACATGGCCACATAAATGAAAACTCCCTGAAGAAGTTTGCAGAAAATTCCCTGCCAACTCAACGCGAGATACGGACTCAAGAGAGCTGAGATCACATTGGCCGCAACAAAAATCGTGATCGGTTTGTTTAAAGGATTTTCAATGGCATAAAAAGCCTCCAGAAAAGATTTGATTTTGTGAGAAGACGATCGAGATTGCCAGGCCCCAAAAACCCTTTTGAGGAAAAGAGGCACAATGACAAACGCCGAAAGGCTCTCGACCAACGCGATTGAAATCGGAAGAAAATAAATCATCGCATACAAAGCATACCGACTGATCCGGTGACACCACACTTCAAATGTTGTTAGAGTCATGGGCAGTTGAAATCCTAAGAAGCAAAATTCTTTTTATACCAAAGAATGGTTTTTTTCAATCCTTCTTCAAAAGTCACTTTGGCTTTAAAACCAAACTCATCATATGCCTTGGTTGTATCCAAACATCTGCGAGGTTGTCCGTCGGGGGCCGAGGCATCCCAAACGATTTTTCCTTTGAATCCTGTCAGTTTGACAATTAACTCTGCCAACTCTTTGATCGAAATTTCAAATCCAGCACCGAGATTAACGGGTTCAGAACCATCATATTTTTCCGTAGCCAAGATGATCCCGCGCGCCGCGTCATCGACATACAGAAATTCCCGTGTGACTTTTCCTGTTCCCCAAGCGGTGATCGAGCTCTCTTTTCTTTTCATCGCATCAAAGCATTTTTTGATAAGAGCCGGGATCACATGAGAACTTTCCGGAAAAAAATTGTCTCCTGGCCCATACAAATTCACCGGCAAAAGATAAATTCCGTTAAAGCCATACTGTTGTCGATACGCTTGTGACTGCACCAAAAGCATTTTCTTCGCCAGGCCATAAGGCGCGTTGGTTTCTTCAGGATACCCGACCCAAAGATCTTTTTCTTTGAAAGGAACCGGTGTGAATTTCGGATAGGCGCAAATGGTTCCAATCGAAACAAATTTTTCAACTCCGAACTGTCTTGCCTGTTCAATGAGTTCAACCCCCATGATCAAATTATCATAAAAAAATTTTCCGGGATTCTCGCGGTTGGCGCCAATCCCTCCGACCACAGCCGCCACATGAATGATCAAATCCGGCTGAACGGTTTTAAGCATTTTCCGAATGTTTGAGGATTGGCGAAGATCATAATCTCGGCTGCGAGGAACAAAAATATTCTTAGCTCCCCGATCAACAAGTTGCTGGACAACGACACGGCCTAAGAATCCCGCGCCACCTGTCACCACGATTTTTTTATTTTTCCAAAAATTTATTTTGCCCGCGGAATTCATTTCTTCTCTCTCCCACGGGTTCCATGAAGCTGCTTGGCCACCAGCTCCATATCTGCATCGACCATCATCTTGACCAATTGTTGAAAATTGACTTTAGGCTTCCAATTCAATTTCTTCTTGGCTTTGGAATTGTCTCCCAGCAAAAGATCAACTTCCGTCGGACGTAGATACCTCTTGTCAATTTCCACATACTTCTTCCAATCCAATCCGGCATAACCAAATGCTTCTCGCAAGAATTCTTTGACCGAATGCGTCTGCCCTGTTGCAATCACATAATCGCCAGGCTCCTCTTGTTGCAACATCAACCACATCGCTTCCACATAATCACCGGCAAAACCCCAATCACGCTTGGCATCCAGATTTCCAAGATATAATTTATCCTGAAG
>JANLHA010000077.1 GCA_024653845.1 Candidatus Omnitrophota bacterium
CATTGTCTAAAACAGGCGCAACCGGGACATCACTTTCTACGCTTTCCACTTCTACAGGGATTTCTTCATCAACAATAAGAGGCGGTTCTTCTTGCGCCACATAAGGATCGGTCATCACATCTTCTTCCGGTGTCAAAAAAGCATCTGATTCCATCTCAAAATCAGACATTTCATTTTGCGGCTCCACGACCATTTCATTCGATTGGGCAAAAATCGGCGTTGCCAAAAAAAGCATCACCACAACACTCAATAAACTTTCTTTCATCTTGATCATGAGGACTCCTGTGTTAATTCTACTATTCTGCCCCTTAATCCTGGCATTGTAAGATTTTAAGCGCAACTATAATTACAGATCCTCAAAATCTTGTCAATCAATTTTCTAGACAAAAAGTCCTTTTGCACAACTAAAAAAGCTTTTATAGGCCCTATGCTATTGGCCAGACCTAAGCTCCGGAGAACGCAAACGGTGATGAATATCCGCTAACTTTTTCCCTTTATCGGTGATCGGGGAATCCACAACATTGATGGCCTGTTTAAGCAGGCTTTCAACTTCTCGAGATCTTCGATCCATTTTATTAGCCAAAGCATTAAAATCTTTCGATAACCATTGGTCTCCCAACCAAATTCTCTCCTTCAACCGGAATGAAAAATTCCCATTAGCCAAATGATTTAATCCCTTAATAAATGAATAAAAATAAAACTTGAGAAAAGCAAACCGATAGGCAATGATCAAGACACAAAGAAAAAATGTCATAAGTGCCATTTGAATATTAGCCCTTACAATCATCTCCCCAAACAATTCAACACTTGTTTTCAAATCCAAATGCGAAGAAAAAACAACCTCTTCAAGGATCTTCTCTGCCGAACAGAAAATAAATAGGATTGTCCCAACAACTCCCGCCATGATGATAAGAACACAACAGAGAATAAATTGAAGCTGAAAATTTTCTTTAATAAAAAATTTCCTGCGTTTTTTTATCATATCATTTCTCTCGAATACCCCAGAGCCAAGATGGGGAGTTCATTTGACATGGCAAGCAAAACAAAGGGCACTGCCTCTATTATCCAATACCAAATTGGATTTCTTATCTATATAAGGGCTGTGACAAGAAAGACAGCCCAACTTGCCGTCGAACAACTGAATTTCGCTAGGCAATTGACTCACCGGAACATATTCGCGTTCTTTCCCCGGCGGCGGATAGGGAACACCGATGGAATGGCTTAAACCAATCGAATGATCAAACCGTCCCGCCTTGATACTGACATCTGCTGTTTGCGAAATCACTCCATCATGACAACTTAAACATTCCACCGAGAATCGATCCAAAAATGCTCCCTGAGAGGATTGTGTGAATGTCCCGGAGAAATGAGCATAAGAAAGGGCCAGCCCATGCAACCAACCCTCTGCTCCTAAGGCAGCCTCATGATGGCAGGTTGCACAGAAAGCTCGGCCAACAGTATGCCCGCGCAATAATCCTCGACGAGAAACCCCTTCGTGTCCCTCTTTTTCTTCTTTATGCACATCATGACACGTCAGGCATGTCAATTTGTTCTCGCGATCCAAAAACATCTGTAGAGGAATAGGCTTGCGGGGACTGACATTGGTCGGGTGAGAATTCTGTTGCTTGATTTCATGGCAATGCGCACACATCTGGTCGACTGTTCCTGCAAATTTCATCTCCTGGAAAGGAGTTCCGGCCACAGGGGTTTCAAGATGGCACAGTTGACACTTGCCGCTGAATTCATGCTTTTTCCCGTCATTCCAAAGCCCTACGGCTACCGTCGACATAATAACAATGGCCAGGAGGCTTCCCGAAATCCCAAAAAAGATAAAATTTTTATGTGATCCCGGCTTCAACTCATTCCCTCTTCGAAAGACTACTCATCTTTTTATAAAGGTTTCTAAGTCGTTCTTCCAAAAGGCCAACATTTTTTTCTCGATGATGCAGCTGTTCATATTCTCTTAAGAGTTCATCGGCCTCATCCAGGCATTGCTGGAATTTATTTTCCCGACGATGAAGTTTTACAGAAAAACGGTTAAAAGCTCTGGCTAATAATGGCAACATGTCCCCTTCACGAAATGTGATCTGCCCACGCCATCCCTCCTTCGCTATCTGATGAAGACTTTTTTGGAAACGCTTTAAAGGGCCGGAAACACGATGAGACCAAATCAAGAAGACAACAGAAAAAAGACCGCTGATGAGAGCAACTTGAATAATTCCAGTGACGAGCAAAATGATCCAGAGGGCCTGCTTGAGTTCGCTCAAAGTGACAATGTCTTTATAATAACCCTCCCCGAGATCTCTTTTTAAAACAAAAAATAATATCAACGCGACAAAAGAAAATATCAAAAACAGAAGTCCGGTAAACCGAACAATGAAGGTCGCAATATACCCTCGATCAAAAAAAGGCCCTTTTTTATAGTTTCTTTTCATCAATACGATTCTGGGTTATGTTCTTTGTTATGGCAAGTTAAATTACAGCTTCCTCGAAAACGCCCCAAATCTTCAAAAGAAATTGATCCTCCTGAGTCCGGAGTGACAACATTGAG
>JANLHA010000331.1 GCA_024653845.1 Candidatus Omnitrophota bacterium
GTTCACGTGCCCGTCTGCAAGCCATGCAAGTCCCTCCAGAAATCAAGGAGCTGGAAAATAAAATTGAACAGCTTCGTAAGGAAAAAGAATCTTATATCAAAATCCAGGATTTTGAAAAAGCCGCGAGTTTACGTGACGAAGAGCGCACGGTTCGCGACCAGTTAGACAAGATCCGTCAAGAGTGGACCAAGCAGCGGGATAATGTCACGATCACCCTGGGAGAAGAGGACATCGCTCGAGTGGTTTCCCAGTGGACAAGAATTCCCTTGATTCGTCTTGAGCAGAAGGAAAGCGAAAAGCTGTTGAAGATGGAAGACTCCTTGCGCAAACTGATTATCGGCCAAGAAGAAGCCATCAGCGCGATTGCGCGCGCGGTCCGACGATCGCGTGCAGGGATTAAGAACCCTCGACGGCCGATTGGGTCCTTCATCTTTTTGGGTCCAACGGGTGTTGGAAAAACGCATTTGGCTCGAATGCTTACGGAGTTCATGTTTGGTGATGCAGACGCGATGATTCAAATCGATATGTCTGAATACATGGACAAATTCAATGTCTCGCGTTTGATTGGAGCTCCCCCGGGGTATGTTGGATACGAAGAGGGGGGGCAATTGACCGAAAAAGTCCGACGTAAACCTTATTCGGTGATTCTTCTCGATGAAATTGAAAAAGCTCACCCTGACGTTTTCAATCTCCTTTTGCAAGTTTTGGAAGAGGGACGTTTGACCGACAGCTTGGGCCGCAAAGTTGATTTTCGTAATACGATCATTCTCATGACTTCTAACGTGGGGGCTGAGATGCTCCGTTCCAGAGGCGCTTTGGGATTTGTTTCCCCCAAAGGCGATGCAACCTATATTGAGATGAAAAATCGTTTGCTCGAAGAGGCTAAGAAGGTGTTCAAGCCAGAATTCTTGAATCGTATCGACGATATCATTGTTTTCAAATCCCTTACTAGGGACGATCTTTACAAGATTGTTGATTTGGAAATTCAAGAAGTCTCCAAGCGTCTTAAAGAAAAAGGGATCAAGGTCGAGCTCACTCAAGAAGCGATTGAACTTCTGATTGAAAAAGGATTTGATCCTGTTTTTGGCGCGCGACCATTAAAAAGAACCATCCAGCGTTATTTGGAAGATCCATTGGCTGAAGAAATCATTTCTGGAGAATACAAAGAAGGCAGTAAAATCAAAGTCGGGCGTAAAGAGGAAGTTTTAGCCTTTCAATAATCAATCCAAGATTCCTATGGGCAGATGGGCAATAGGATTGTTTTTGATAGCGGGGGTTTTGATGACCCCCGCTCTTGCCTTTGCTCAGAAATCATTTTTATTCGATGGCGGGATCAATTTTCAAAATAAATCTTTTAATTTGAAAATTGATTTGGGAGAAGATAAGTGGATCACCGTCGATGTTGCTAAACAAACAGAGAATTCCTATCAAGCCACCTTTCATATTGAGCATCTGACAACCCCCTTTTTTGAAATCTCGACGGTATTAGAAGGAACCCTGGAGCTACGTTCGAAAACGGCGAGAACTCCTAAAAGCCTTGTTGGAAAAATTGCGAGTAAATACACATTGATCAATTATAAGCCCATTGAAGAGCTCACAGGTGAGTTTGAAATTCGTGATGGGAAAATGCACATCAATTCTCTTTCAGTTGGGAATCTTTCTTCACGAGGGTCCATTGCCATGACGGCGCCTTACAATTTAGATTTGAAATTTCAACTGTCCTCTGTCGACTTGCACAATTTTATTGCTTTCTTTGCCGGTCCCCAAGCCGTGGAAGCTGAGGGTTTAGTGAATGGAGACATTTATGTGACGGAGAGTGTCGAGCATCCGTACTTGCGAGGCAATTTGAATTCTTATAACGGGAGTGTTAATCGAATAGGATTTGACAGTATTATCTTGAATGCTCAAGGACTCTATCCCATCATTGCTGTTGAACAGTCGACGGTAACTAATGATGAAGGATTGATTTCTGAAATTTCAGGGAAGGTGGATTTGAGTAGCCGTGATCATTTGAAACAGCAGATCAAGTCGTTGGTGAGGACGCCAGTGGTGACACAAGAAGGTGGGAATGTCGAGTGGACGCTCAAACGAGTCAAAGACAATGATCAGTCCTCCGCGAGTACGGAGTTGAAGGTCTTGCATAAAACAGACTCTTCAGATGATTCTTCAGAGAGTTCTTCGGGAATGGTGGGTGTGGAACGAAAGGTGGAGTTTTGATGGCGATCAAGAGTAAAACAATTTTT
>JANLHA010000333.1 GCA_024653845.1 Candidatus Omnitrophota bacterium
GGGTAGACACAATTGCCGCCACCCGCGCACGTTACTCTAACTATTACGACGTTCCGACTTCTTCGGCCTTCAAGATATCTTGCGACCTTGGTCGGCCCACACGATCTTTGCCTCGAATGCTTGCCGCTACAAATTCTCGAAATAATGGGTGCGCTCGTTCCGGCTTCGATTTGAACTCCGGATGAAATTGACATCCCACAAACCATGGATGTCCTTTAATCTCGACGATCTCCACCAAATCCCGCTGCACATTCTTCCCAGAAAAAACAAAACCCTTACGTTCCATTTGCTTACGATATTGATTATTAAATTCATACCGATGACGATGGCGTTCGCTGATGCTGTCCTTCTTATAGGCTTGATAACTATTCGTGCCTTTGGACAACTTGCATCCAAACGAACCCAAACGCATCGTCGCGCCCATACCGCTGACACTCTTCTGTTCTTCCAAAAGGCTGATGACTGGATATTTAGTTTGCGGATCAAATTCCGTCGAATTGGCCCCCTTCATCTCACACATATTTCGAGCAAATTCAATGGTGGCCACTTGCATCCCTAAGCAAATCCCAAAAAAAGGAATTCCTTTCTCTCGGGCATATTGAACCGCTAGAATTTTTCCCTCGATCCCTCGAGCCCCAAACCCTCCAGGAATCAAGATCCCATCAGCATCTTTCAAAGCACGCTCAAGGTCTCGAGGATTGTCGAGGTCTTCAGAATCCACTTTATCAATGATCACTCTAGCATTATTTGCAATCCCACCATGGACTAATGCTTCATAAATCGATTTGTAGGCATCCGGAAGAGCAATGTATTTCCCGACGACCGAAATTTTAACTTCTTTTTCAGGATTCTTCAAACGTTTCAATACAAAATTTCTCCACTCCGTGAGATCTTTATCTTCTCGTGAAATGTGAAGTTTCTTTAAAATCAAATCATCAATGCCTTCTTTTTTCAAAGAAACCGGAACTTCATAAATATGTTTCACATCACCGGCCTCAACAACCGCCTCTTTATCCACATTGCAAAAAAGCTCGATTTTTTCTTTCTGTTCTTTGGTGATGGGTCTCTCGGTGCGACACATGAGGATGTCTGGCAAGATCCCGATTTCCCGCAAACGCCCCACACTGTGCTGCGTGGGTTTTGTTTTTTGTTCACCCGCGGCTTTAATATAAGGAAGCAGTGTCACATGAATATTTAACGCCGAATGTTCGCCCATTTCCCAACGCAACTGACGAATAGCTTCCAAAAACGGCAAGCTTTCAATATCTCCGACGGTGCCACCAATCTCAACAATGGCAACATCCACATCAGACTCACGCGCACCTTTTCGAATCGACTTTTTAATTTCATCCGTAATATGCGGAATGATCTGAACCGTTTTTCCTAGATAATCGCCCCGGCGCTCCTTGGTAATGACCGAATAATAAATTTTGCCAGCCGTAATATTGCTGTCTTTGCTAATCTGGGCCTCGGTGAAACGCTCATAATGCCCTAGATCCAAATCCGTCTCTGCGCCATCTTCGGTCACATACACTTCACCATGTTGGAAAGGATTCATGGTTCCTGGATCGACATTCAAATACGGATCACATTTGATCAGAGATGTGGTCAGTCCTCGCGCTTCCAAAAGCTTGCCAATCGAAGCTGCGGCAATGCCTTTACCCAAACTTGAAACCACTCCACCTGTCACAAAGATATATTTGCTCATAGCTCTTCACCCGTCGAAATGAGTTTACTCCAATAAGTATTTACTCTGCGTCTCTGGCACTCTCACGGGATAGTCTCCCGAAAAACATGCGGTACAAAATTCTCTTGAACTCTTCATCACCGAAAGCATTCCTTCCAAGCTCAAATATTCCAAAGAATCCACTTTGATAAAATTGGCAATGTCTTTGATCGCATGACCAGAAGCAATCAATTCTTTGCGACTCGGGAAATCAATCCCATAAAAACATGGCCACTTGATCGGCGGACAACTGATTCGCATATGGATTTCTTTGGCACCAGCTTGCCGTAATGCTTCGATACGACTACGACTGGTTGTTCCTCGCACAATCGAATCCTCGACAACAATGATTTTTTTGTCTTTCAAAACATCGCGAATCGGATTCAATTTGACCGTCACCCGAAAATCACGTAAAAACTGGGTCGGCTGAATAAAGGTGCGACCAATATAATGATTGCGAATCATCCCCACTTCAAAAGGAATTTCCAATTCTTGAGCATACCCTAACGCGGCATACATTCCCGAATCCGGGATGGGCATCACAAAATCGGCTTGGGCCGGATGCTCCTTGGCCAATTGCGCACCTAAACGCTTGCGTACACTATACACATTGTCATCAAAAATATGGCTGTCGGGACGAGCAAAGTAAACATTTTCAAAAATGCATTGGGCTCGACGGGCTTCTTTTTGCTTGGGTAAAAAACAAGATTCAATTTTGTTGCCACTGATGATCACAATTTCGCCGGGTTCAATTTCACGAATGAATTCCGCCCGGGTCAAATCTAACGCACAACTCTCGCTCGCCAAAACATAACTGTCTCCAAGTTTTCCTAAACACAAGGGCCGAAACCCTTGCGGGTCACGCGCACCAACTAACGTATCTCCAACGAGAAATACAAGTGAAAACGCCCCCTCTAACTGCGAAAGAACATCAATGAACCATGCTTTGAGTTCATTGCCCTTGCTTCTGACCAAAAGGTGGACAATCAATTCCGAATCCATCGTCGTTTGAAAAATGGACCCGGATTCTTCCAATCTCTGGTAAAGATCTTCAATATTTGTCAAATTGCCATTGTGCGCAACCGCGATGGGACGCTTGCGATGCGTTACAAAAAAAGGCTGAACATTTTTATAAGTGCTAGAACCTGTTGTTGAATATCGGCAATGACCAATCGCGGTGTTCCCCTTGAGATTTAAAATCGCACTTTCATCAAAAATATCAGCAACCAACCCTTGCTGTTTGATCACATGCGCTTCTTTCCCATCGTAGGAAATGATGCCCGCAGCCTCTTCACCTCGATGTTGTAATGCATACAACCCTAAAAAGGCAATTTTGGAAGCTTCCGGATGATTTGAAATCCCAATGATTCCGCACATAAATTGAGTCCTAAAAAAAGAAAGGTACGAGTCGCGCTCTTATCGGAGCGCCCCGCACCCTGAACAATTCTTCTTATAATACTCCTGTAACGATTTGACCCCAAAAGCATGGCTGAGCCGAGCTTCGATCCCATTGATCGCTGCCCAAGCCCCTTGCAGGGTCGTGATACATGGAACGTTATGCAAAATCGCGGCGGCCCGAATGGCCCGCATGTCCGACTGGCTCTTCTTTCCAGAAGGCGTATTGATAATCAAATTTATCTCATTTTTTTGGATCAATGTCAACAGATTGTTCCGCCCTTCACCACGCTTGTCGACTTCATTGACCTTGACGTCATTGCTTTTCAAAACTTTGGCGGTTCCTTTGGTGGCAACCAATTGGAAGCCAATATCTAAAAGCTTCTTCGCTAAGAATACAATATGCCGTTTATCTTCATCTTTGACGCTAATAAAAATTGTTCCCTTTGTCGGGAGCGCCTGATTCGCAGAGATTTGTGATTTAGCAAAAGCCTCACCGAACGTTTCTGCAATACCCATGACCTCGCCGGTTGATTTCATTTCTGGACCAAGAACAATATCCACTCCAGAAAATCGCGAAAAGGGCAAGACCGATTCCTTGACGGAAACATGATGAAATTCGGGTCGTTCGGGTAAGTCAAAATCTTTCAACTTCTTACCAGCCATGATTTGTGCGGCCACTTTGGCCAAAGGAATCCCGCTCGCCTTGCTCACAAACGGAACGGTTCGAGAAGCCCGAGGATTAACCTCAAGCACAAAAATTTTCTGTCCCTTGATGGCAAACTGGATATTCAAGAGCCCTATGACTTTTAAGCCCAGTGCAATTTTTCGCGTGGTTTGACGAATTTCTTCAACCAGCTCTTCGCTCAAGGTATGCGGCGGCAGCACGCAGGCCGAATCTCCCGAATGAATCCCCGCGTTCTCGATATGTTCCATGATTCCGGCCACATACGTCTCTTCACCGTCGGCAATCGCATCCACATCCACTTCGAGCGCATCTTCGATGAATTTATCAATCAAAATGGGGTGCCCTTGAGAAACGTCCTTGGCTTCTTCAATGAAAGACAACAATGATGGCGTGTCATACACAATCCGCATCGCCCGGCCGCCCAAAACATAGGAAGGTCGCGCTAAAACGGGATAGCCGATGCGCTCGGCAATTGTGCTTGCTTGTTCAGCAGATGTTGCCGAACCATTCGCGGGCTGTTGCAATCCTAGTTTGGTAATAAATGCGGAAAAGCGTTCACGATTTTCCGCCAAGTCAATCGAATCCACCGTAGTTCCAATGATCGGGACTCCAGCATCTTGAAGGCGTCGAGCCAGATTCAGCGGCGTCTGACCACCATACTGAACAATGACTCCGTCGGGTTTTTCCACATCAATGACATTCATCACATCTTCAAACGTGAGCGGCTCAAAATACAATCGATCCGACGTGTCATAATCCGTCGAGACAGTCTCCGGATTGGAATTGACCATGATCGTTTCATACCCCATGTCTTTGAGAGAAAACGAAGCATGGCAGCAGCAATAATCAAATTCGATGCCTTGGCCAATGCGGTTGGGT
>JANLHA010000335.1 GCA_024653845.1 Candidatus Omnitrophota bacterium
GATAAGATCCGTGAAGACGACCGCGTGACCATAAAACAATGATCCTTAAAGTCTCGCCGACCGCATCGCTTCAGGGCGGCGTCGATTTGCCTGCCTCAAAGTCGTACTCTATCCGGGCGTTTATTATTGCAGCCTGCGGAGGGCAATCGCAGATTATTCATCCATCCAATTGTGACGATGCTCAAGTGGCCAAGTCTGTGGCCGGATGTCTTGGAGCGCATGTCGTAGCGAAAAAGAATAATTCTTGGTCGGTGAAGCCTCGAGGATGTTCGAATGTTTCTTCGTCCATTCAGGTGGGTGAGTCAGGAACTGTCTTACGATTTCTTTTGCCTCTGCTTCCGTTTTATTATTCAAAGATTCGGGTCGAAGGAAAAGGGACATTGAAAGGTCGGCCCAATTTTCATCTGACGGAAGTTTTGCGTCGACACGGAGTGAAAATCCAGGGCGTCGGCGACAAAGAGTCCATCCCAATTGTGTTTTCGGGCGGCCAGCTCAAAGGTGGGACATTTGAAATTGAAGGGAGCTTGAGTTCCCAATTTGTTTCCGCATTGTTGATTGCCTGCCCACATCTTCATGAGGATTCCCAGATTTTGATTCGCGGTGAAAAGGTTGTCTCGACGGATTATATTGTGATGACCCGTCAGATTTTGGCTAAAGCTGGAATACGCGTTCAGAAAAAAAGTGAACGAAGCTATCGTGTTCCGGGTCGACAAAAATTCCGAGGGCTTAAAAAGTTTATCGTCCCATCGGATTATGGTCTGGCCGCATTTCTTTTGGCTGCTGGAGCTTTGATCCCATCGGATTTGGTTTTGCACGGCCATTTCAACGATCGATTATTGCAAGCCGACGGAAGAATTCTGAATTTTCTGAAGAAGATGGGCGTGAAGTATCAAAAAACTTTGAAGACCGTTAAACTTCGCGGACCTTTTTCCCTAAAAGGCGGGAGGTTTTCCTTAAAAGATTGTCCTGATTTGGTCCCGATCATGGCCGTCTTAGCACTTTTTGCGAAAAGCCCAACGCGTTTGTGTGACGTCGCCCATGCCAAAGCCAAGGAATCTGATCGTCTGGCGGACTTGAAAAATGAACTCCTCAAAATTGGCGCAGATGTCCAAGAGACTTCCGATGGGTTGCTGATCAATCCTCAGGCTCGATATCGAGCAGGTGTGTTGTTGGATCCTCACCATGACCACCGATTGGCCATGGCGTTTTCTGTGTTAGGACTGAAACTCGGTGTGCGGATTCAAGATATTGAATGTGTGAGCAAATCTTATCCGGATTTTGTGAGCGATTTCAAAAAAATAGGTGCATTGGTTAAAAAAGGTTCGTAAAAAAGGATCAAAACCATTGACACTCTTTTCCTTTTCAGATATCATTCTTTTACTTATTTCACGCCAATGATTTAGTATCAAATTTTCCCTGAAAGAAGTATCTAAAAAGGGGCTTGCATGTTACAAAAAATCATTCGATACATTTCCAGAGCGGTCAATTATGTCCTGGGTCTTTTTTCAAATGATATGGGTATCGATTTGGGAACCTCGTCGACATTGGTCTATGTCAAAGGCGAGGGCGTTGTTCTTTGCGAGCCTTCTGTTGTGGCGATTAATAAAGATACAAATCGCGTGGAAGCGGTCGGCGATGAAGCTAAAAAGATGTTGGGACGCACTCCAGGAAATATCGTGGCGATTCGTCCGATGAAAGATGGAGTCATTTCAGATTTTGAAATCACGGAAGCGATGTTGAAATATTTCATCAAGAAAGTGCATAAGCGTCGAGTTTTGGTTCGTCCAGCGATGGTCATTGCGATTCCTTCCGGAATCACGGAAGTGGAAAAGCGCGCGGTCAGAGATTCCGCAGAGCGAGCCAACGCGCGTTCCGTGGAATTGATTGAAGAGCCCAAAGCCGCGGCCATTGGAGTCGGGCTCCCTATTGATGAACCTGCAGGAAATATGATCATCGACATCGGTGGTGGAACAACGGAATATGCGGTGATTTCTCTCGGGGGCTTGGTTTATGCCAAGTCGATTCGCATTGCCGGGGACGAAATGGACGAGGCGGTTATTGAGTATTTGAAGAAAACGTATAATCTTTTGATCGGGGAACGAACGTCGGAAGAAATCAAAATTCGTATTGGGTCAGCCTATCCGCTCGATGAAGAGTTGAGTATGGATGTGCGTGGGCGTGATTTGATTTCAGGTCTGCCTAAAACCATCACAGTCACGTCGGAAGAAATCCGTGAAGCGTTGCACGAACCGGTGCAAGCGATTGTTGTCGCTTCTAAAGAGACATTGGAAAACACTCCGCCGGAATTGGCTGCGGATTTGATTGATCGAGGAATTGTGATGGCAGGTGGAGGATCGTTGTTAAGAGGGCTGGACAAGCGTATTGCGGAAGAAACCGGTCTTCCTGTCCACGTTGCCGACGATCCTTTAACAGCCGGGGTCTTAGGAACAGGGCAAATATTGAATATGCCGGCGCGGTTCCGACGACGGATGGTGGTTTCAACAAAGATAGATTTATAATCCTTCAACTCGCTCTTGGATCATTTTGATTTGAGAGCTCCATTTCCTATCATAAAAGTGTGTTCGACCGAAACTTAAAATCTCTCATTTATCTCGGGATTCCGCTCATTGCCTTCCTTTTTCTTTTTTTAGCTCCAAGCACATTTGCTCCCGTCAAATCCACAGTTGTTGAAAAAACCTCAGGACCTATGCAGTTCATTTTTTTCCCTTTCAAAGAGTTTAAAAAGCTTCTCACTTACCATCGCACGTATGATGAATATCTGGCTTTAGCAAAAGACGTCCAAACATTGAAAGCTCGTCTGGTGGGGTTGGAAGAAGTCATGAGAGAAAATACGCGTCTAGAACAACTTCTTGCTTTGAAACGTCAATCTCTTTATTCTGGAATTGTTGCCAATGTGATTGGGAGAGATCCCTCCAACTGGAATTCAACCATTTTGATTGATCGAGGAATAGAGGACGAAGTTGCCGTCGGAATGCCGGTTGTGAGTGGCTTAGGTATTGTCGGAAAAGTTGCGGAAGTGAGCCGTCATCATTCCAAAGTGATCATGCTCACCGATCCAAGTTTTAGCGTCATTGCGCTGGCACAGCGTTCTCGAGAAGTGGGACTTGTTTCTGGAACTTTACAAGGGATTTGCCGGATGCGATATCTTGCGGATGAGGCGGACATTGAAGTCGGAGACCAAGTCATCACCTCTAAATTGAGCTCTTCTTTTCCTGAAGGGTTAGTGATAGGTCAAATTACGGCTGTTCAATCTGCGGGCAAGGGGCTTGCGCCAGAATATATCGTAACGCCGAGCGTGACTCTTTCTCAAATTGAAGAAGTTCTCGTCATTCATAAATAAAACCCGTACTAGCGCGATATGCAAAGATTCCTATTTGTTTTTTTTGCTGTGATCATCGGCTTTTTTGTTGAAAGCTTGATCGTGGATTTGATGGGGAGAAATTTTAAGCCCAATATTTTGATCATTATTGTTGTTTTCTTTAATCTTGCCTGGGGGATTCGTTATAGCTTGTTGTCCGCCGGATTGGCCGGATTGCTCAGAGACGCAATGAGTGTCAAAACATTTGGGCTTAATCTTTTTCCATTTTTGTTGTGTGCTTATTTAACCACCATCCTTGCAAAGTACATTTATCAAAGAGGATCTAACGCTTCACGATTCCTTTTGGTCATCGTTGTTGAACTCATTTTTCTTCATGTGCAATACATTTTAAATTTCACTATAGTAGCGGTAAGCTTTTCTGAATTCTTTCGATATGTTCTTTTGCCAGAGACCATCATTACGGCTATTGTAACCATTTACGTTTTTCAAAAATTACGACGATGCGCCTTAAGATTCTTAGAATAATCACGGTCATTTTGTTTCTCATGTTATTGGGGAATTTTTTTTATCTCCAGATTCTTAAGGGAGAATATTTTTATCGTTTGAGTGTTAATAATCGTATCCGAATTGTTCCTTTGGAAGGCCCGCGTGGTTTGATTCGAGATCGCAACGGGATCATTCTGGCAGATAATCGTGTCGCGTTCCATGTGAGCGTGATCCCTCAAGATGTTAAAGATAAAGAGAGTGACCCCCTCTTTGATTTTCTAAGTCAAACGCTTTCTATCGAGAAAAAAATATTGCAGCAACGTTTTAAAGAAAAACGATTGGCTCCTTTTGTTCCAGTGGTGATCGCTGAGGACATTGATAAGGAAGATGCAATGGTCCTCGAAGAAAATGAATACCGTTTCCCCGGATTGCATGTCCAAAAGGCTTTCCAGCGGCAGTACCCCTTCAAAGATGCTACAGCTCATGTTTTGGGTTATGTTGGCAAGATCACTCGTAGTAAAATTGAAAGGCTCAAGGCCTATGGGTACACGCCTCAAAGTGTCGTCGGATATTCTGGCGTGGAAGAATTTTATGATCAATATTTGCGGGCGCATGAAGGTGGGTTGCAGATCGAAGTTAATAACCGCGGGCAGCAGGTGCGCTTATTGAGTTTGAAAGAGCCGAAAGCCGGCGAGGAAGTTCAGTTGACGATTGATCATCAAATGCAGCAGATCGCAACGCAAGTGATGTCCAATCATCCGGGCGCGGTGATTGTGATGAATTTGGACAGCGGAGAAATCTTGGGATTGACCAGCTCTCCAACGTTTGATGCGAACATTTTCACGGACGGTCGATTAAGAAAACAAAAAGTGACTATTGTCAAAGATGAGCATTCTCCGCTTTTGAATCGTGCCATCAAAGGGATGTATCCTCCAGGGTCGATTTTCAAAATTGTTGTCACATTGGCAGGCTTGACGACGAAGAAGCTCCAAGCGTCATCGTCGTTCAATTGCCCCGGATATTATCAGTTGGGCAAGCGACCTTTCAAATGCGCTCACATTCATGGATTGCAAAATCTTTTGGAAGCCATTATGCATTCCTGTAACGTCTATTTTTTCAATGCGGGTGTTCTTTTGGGCCCAGAATTGATGTCGCAATACGCTCATCTTCTAGGATTGGGATCGTTGACGCAGGTGGATCTTCCCTTTGAAGAAAAGGGGTCGATCCCGAGTCCTCTCGAACGGAAAATGCGACGGCATCAAGATTGGTATAAGGGGGACACTTTGAATTATTCGATCGGGCAAGGGGATGTTTTGGTCACGCCATTGCAGATGGTGAGAATGATGGCTACCGTCGCACTTGATGGAAGAGAGGTCCAACCGCATGTGATTCAAAATATTGGATCCATGCCGTTGGTCAAATTATCAGCGGTAAGAAGTCTTCCTATTGACGAGAAAATTTTCAAGATGATTCAATCAGGGTTGCGTTCGGTTGTCCATGATTCAACCGGAACGGCCCATATTCTTGACTTGCCAGGATTGGATATTGCTGGAAAAACGGGAACAGCTCAATCGGTTCCAGGAAAAGAGAGTCACGCCTGGTTTGTGGGATATAACTTGTCGGGGAAAAATCGTGTGGTTTTTTGTGTTTTTTTGGAACACGGGGGGTCCAGTTATAATGCGTGCGTGATTGCTAAAGATCTTCTTTTGAAAATGAAAGAGAAGGGGATCATCTAGAAATGAAAAGAAACTTTTCTCAGATCATTTGGGTTTGCACGATTTCGATCGTGGCTATCGGTCTGATCACTCTGTATAGTGCGGCATCTGACAATGCGCGTGTTTCTCATTCGGTTTTTTTTGACCAATTGCTTTTTGCTTTTATCGGTTTAGGGGTCATGGCTATCGTAAGCATGATCGATTATCGTAAATTTTATGATTTTGCTTACATTTTTTACGGGATGAATGTTTTTTTGCTTATTTTGGTGATGGTTGCGGGCCGACATGCGTTGGGTGCCCAGCGCTGGTTTTCCATCGCAGGTTTTAATTTTCAGCCCTCGGAATTGGCCAAACTAGGATGGATTTTGGCTCTGGGAAGATATATGAGCGACCGTCGTCCGGTTTTGTCTTTCGATTTTTCCAGTCGGTATTATGTGATTCTTAAAGATTTGCTGGTTCCTTTTATGATCGCAGCTGTTCCGATGTTCCTGATTTTTAAACAGCCGGATTTGGGGACCGCGATTCTTTTCTTTGGAATTTTTTTCATTATGGTTTTTATCAGCGGCTTGGAGTACCGTTATTTGGCAGGTTTTGTTGGAGTTTGTCTTTTGATTTTACCTTTTGGATGGCACATCTTGAAGCCTTACCAAAAAGACCGTCTTCTCGTTTTTCTCAATCCCAACATTGACCCTCTCGGCGCAGGATACACCATTATCCAATCTAAGATTGGCGTCGGTTCAGGCCAGATTTTTGGAAAAGGTTGGCTCTCAGGAACTCAAAATCAATTGAATTTTTTGCCTGAACGTCATACCGATTTTATTTTCTCGGTCATCGGCGAGGAGTGGGGTTTCGTCGGAGCTGGTATTCTTTTGACCTGTTATTTTCTACTGATCTATACCGGACTTAAAATTGCAGAACAAGTCAAAGACAAATTCGGCGTGCAGGTGACGGTCGGAATTGTGGGGATTTTGATCTTGCAGGTTGTGATCAACTTGGGAATGGTGACAGGAATTTGTCCGGTGGTGGGATTGACGCTCCCCATGGTTAGTTATGGGAGGTCGTCGTTTATGACATTCATGATCATGTTGGGATTCTTATTGAATTTAAGCCGAAGGAGAACTGTCTTTTAAAATCTATGGTGTATACTATATTTTAGAAAGAAAAGATAAACAACATAACAAGGACATTCCTATGCAAAATTGGTACCAAAAAATGTTATTGAGCAGTAAAAAAGTCAAGAATGAGCTTTGGGTCGCATTTGGGTTGATTGCCATGATCATTTTGGTTTTGATCGGTTATGTTTTCCCCAACCTTGGCCCTATCTTTGAAATTCGTGATTTCCTCCCATTGATTCTTGGAATTTTGTTTGCCCTGTTGATTGTTGGCATGATGATCATCCATCAGATGCTGGAGTCTATTTTGCATATCAATCGTGAAGCCAAAATGATTGTTAAGGGGGACCTGAGTCGAGAAATTCAATTGATGCGTAACGATGAGCTGGGAGAATTGGGCCAGGCGCTCAATACGATGACAAGCCGTTTGCGAAGCAATGTCGAACAGTTAAAAAAATTGAGCAAGAGCGCTGAAACGATCAAGGACGATATCAATAGCCGCATTTTTCTTCTGGCTAATCTTATGGAGATCAGTCATAAGATTTCTCAGCATGCCCCTTTGCAAGATGTTCTGGATGTCGCGTTAAAACACTGTTTGATCATTCCTCAGAGTGTAGGGTGTATTGTGCTCAGAGATCCTTCGACGCAAGAATTGCATATCCGCTGTGTAGGGGAATATTTGGATAAATCCATAATTGAAAAAGGGGTGAAGGGAAAATTGTGGGATGTGTCTTCAAAAGTTTTGGAAGAATATGCGATGAAGCAGGAAATCATTGTTGTCGATCATGGCAGCGCTGAGATTAAGAAAATTGAAGAACTGAAGAAAATGCTTCCTTTGAAGAATTTGATTCTCGTGCCCGTTTCGTCGCAAGAAACCATTTATGGGTTCTTGGTTGTGGGAAACAATAATCAGGATTTTGTTTTTCCAGAAGTTGAGCGGGAGCTTATTCGTTTCGTCGGGAAACATGTTGCCATTGCTGTTTTAAATGATCTTTTAGGCAAGCAGGTGAAGCGGTTGGAATTCGATGAAAATGCAACAGAGCTTTTTAGCGGAACGGTTGTCCAGGAGCGGCTTGATAAAAGCATCAAGGACGCGGTTCGTTCGCAGCGGGCCTGTTCTTTAATTCTGTTGCATGTGGATGATTTTGACAAGTATTCCAAAAATCTTGGATTTCGAAAAGCAGAAAATGCGTTGATGAGAATTGTTTTGATTGTTAAAGAGAACTTTCCTCATGATGTTATTATTATTCGAGTGACTGAGGATCGTTTCGCTTTGATATTGATGGGGAAAAATAAAAAGGAATCCATCCATTTGGCGGAATTGGCCACGGATAAAATCAAGGCAAGGTTTTCCCAAGAACAAGATCCGCATGCTCGTTTGACGGTCACGGCGGCGGTTGTTGAAAACCCTATTGATGGAGTGAATGCAGAGACGCTCATTCAGAAAAGCGTGAAGCTGTTGGAAGAGGGAAAAGGAAACAGCCCTGTAAAGTATTAGTGCAAAGGATGTATGCGTATGCGTAATTTTAAAAAAGTTTCACAAAAGAATTTAGGTGACATTCTCGTTGAGCGAGGTGTCGTTAACCATGAGCAGGTGACCAAGGCGATTGCTTTTCAGAAGGAGCAAGGGGGCCTGCTAGGAGAAATTTTTGTTGAGCTCAAGTTTGCTACAGAAGAGGATATTGCTCAAGCCATCACCAGCCAATACGGATTTCCTTATTTGCCTTTGGGGGATTATGAAATCGACGTCGACGTCATTCGTACGGTCCCCGAAAATGTTTGTCGTCAATTTTGTCTCATCCCGATTGATAAAATTGGAAAAAGTTTGACACTTGCGATGTCCAATCCTTTGAATACCGACGCGTTGGAAGACATTGAGTTGATCACGGGATGTTCTGTACAAACATTTGTCAGTACGGCAACGGATATCAAAACAGCCCTTAATAAATATTATTCACAACCGGGGCAGGGAGCCTAAGTCATGTTATCTCTCCAAGAGCGCTTAGAGGAGATTCTTTTGAAGGAAGGACTGCTTTCTAAAAAAGATCTTCAGCGTGCGATTGAAGAACAAAAAGCGTGCGGATTGGTTCTCAGTCAAGTGATCATTAAGTTGAATCTCCTCCAGGAAGAAGAATTGACTCGGATTTTGAGTCAGGGATTGAACATCCCCCTCATCGACATTTCTCGTATTCGCCTTGATCCTCAAGTTGTCAAGCTCGTGCCTCGTGAAACGGCTGTCCAATATCAGGTTTTACCCATTTCTCGTATTGGAGAGCATCTGACGTTGGCCATGGCAGACCCTCTCAATATTCTTGTCGTCGATAATATTAAAACAATGACGGGGCTCAATGTCACGCCAGTGATGTCGCGACGTAAACAAATCCAGGAAATGATTGAGCGGTATTATGAAGTGGAGGTGCAATCTAACGAAACGTTTGAAGGAATCCTTCAGGACATTAAGACGGACACGGATGAAATTGAGCTCATCAAATTGGGGGATTCTGAGCAAGATGTTTCCATTGAAGATATTGTTCAAGATGCTCCATTGATCAAATTGACAGACACCATCATTCAACAAGCTGTTTTAGCCAAAGCCAGTGACGTGTTTGTGGAGCCTTTGGAGAAAACATTAAGAATTCGCTACCGCGTTGATGGGTTGATCCGTGAGGTGGAACAAATGTCCAAGGCCTTGCATCTTCCGATCATTTCCCGTTTTAAAATCATTTCTAATCTGGATATTTCGGAACATCGTGTCCCGCAGGACGGTCGTTTTAAAACGATTATTGCCGGGAAGCATGAGGTGGATTTTCGTGTCAATGTGCTCCCGACGGCATTTGGTGAGAAAGTCGTTTTGCGTGTCTTGGATAAAACCTCCGAGGTCTTGGATATTGAAAAGTTGGGATTTCAAGAATCAACACTCAAGAGAATCAAAAGTGTGGCCTCCAAGCCCCATGGAATGATTCTTTCTTGCGGCCCGACGGGGAGTGGAAAAACGACCACATTGTATTCTATTTTGAAGTTTATTGATTCACCAGAAAAAAACATTGTGACTGTTGAGGATCCGGTTGAGTATGAGGTCAAGGGAATCAATCAGGTGAATGTGCGCCCCGCGGTAGGTTTGACATTTGCTACGGCCTTGCGTTCGATCCTCCGTCAGGATCCGGATGTGATTCTCATTGGTGAAATTCGTGACACCGAAACATTGGATATTGCAGTCAAAGCCGCATTGACAGGTCACCTTGTGTTAAGTTCCTTGCATACCACGACGGCTGCGGGATCTGTGGTGCGAATGATGAATATGGGCATTGAGCCTTTTCTTTTGTGCTCTTCGGTGATTGCGATCCTAGGCCAACGGCTTTTGCGTCGCGTGTGCACGCATTGTCGAGAAGCGTATCAGCCTTCGGAACAGATCTGTCAGGAAATTGGGTTGACGACATTATTGCAGAAGGAGAAGAAAGAGAAAAAAGTTGAACTTTTCAAAGCCAAAGGATGTAAGAAGTGTTTCCAGACGGGCTATAGCGGACGAGTGGGTATCAGTGAAATTTTAGTGTTGGGACCAAAAGTCAAAGATGCCATTTTGCATCGGCAAGGAGAAATGGCGATTAAGAGAGTCGGTCGAGAAGAAGGAATGCAAACTATGCGGGAAGATGGGTTGCTGAAAGTTTTGGCGGGGTTGACAACTTTGGAAGAAGTCTTAAGGGTGACGGCCCCCGACGAAGAAGTTGAGGAAAAAGAAAAATGACACGAAACCTCAAGGAACGAGTGATTCAGACCCTTCAAGATTCGCTCAACATCAAAGCGGAAGATATTGAGAGCGCGTTGCATCTGCAGAAAACACAAAAAGTCAGTTTTTCAAAGTCTTTGATCAAGAAAGGGCTCATTTCCGAAGAAGACCTTTTGGTGCTTTTGGTCAAAGAGTTGCGGATCCCTTTTATCCACCTTAAGAAATACAAGATTGATCCCATCCTTAAAGAAGTCATTCCTGAGGTCATTGCCCGACAATATCATATCCTTCCGCTTTCGAAGTTGGAAGACACCATTACGGTGGTCATTTCAGATCCTTTGAATATCTTGACGATGGATGATTTGCAGAACGTCACGGGGCATCATGTTGAGGTGGTGATGAGTACAGAAACAGAAATCCTCGAGGGGATTGATCATTATTATGGATCAAAATTATCTACCAGCATCCAGGACATTACAAAAGATATCAGCCTCGATGATTTTGAAATCGTCGCCGAGCAAGAGGGTGGACCTGAGGAACTCAAAATTGATGCCGGAGAGCAAGCCCCTGTCATTCGAATGGTGAATTTGATCATCAAGGAGGCTTTGAGTCAGCGCGCTTCGGATATTCATATCGAACCCTTTCCTGAAAACATGCGGGTGCGCTATCGTATCGACGGAGTTTTGCATGATGTCTTGACCATCCCTAAAGAAAATCAGAACGCGGTTACGGTTCGTACAAAAATCATGTCACGCTTGGATATCACAGCCAATCGTATTCCTCAGGATGGTCGTTTCAAAATGTTGATTGGCAATAAAGAAATTGATTTTCGTGTGTCTTTACTGCCGACGAGTTATGGGCAGAAAATTGTCATGCGAGTTTTGGACAAGCAGAATCTTAAGATTGGATTGGAAGGCTTGGGGTTCAATGCGCATTCTGTAGAATTGCTCAATAAAGCCAGTCATCAACCCTTTGGAATGGTTTTGGTCACTGGCCCGACGGGAAGCGGAAAGTCCACAACGCTTTATTCCATCATCAATGCCTTGAATACGGTTGAAAAGAATATCATCACCGTAGAAGACCCTGTTGAATATTTGGTGGAAGGATTGACTCAGATCCAGGCCCGGCCGGAAGTGGGCTTGACGTTTGCTTCGGGGCTACGGGCGATGTTGCGTCAAAGTCCTGACATCGTGATGGTCGGAGAAATCCGTGATTCGGAAACCGCGGACATTGCCATCAAAGCGTCGTTGACGGGGCAGTTGGTTTTTTCAACCTTGCACACGAATGATTCCGCGGGAGCGTTGACGCGTTTGGTGGATATGGGAGTGGAATCATTCTTGGTCGCCTCAAGTTTGATTTTGGTTTGCGCTCAAAGATTGTGTCGTAAGGTTTGTCCTCAATGTAAAGTCCCTGTTGAAATCCCTAAAGATGTTTTAAAGAACTTGAAAATCAAAGTGGATTCCAAATCCGTCATTTATCAGGGTAAGGGATGTGCTCATTGTCGACAGAGTGGTTATCGTGGGAGAATGGGGATCACGGAAATTCTAGAAATTGATGATACGGTGAGAGAAATGTTGATCGCAAAAAAATCTTCGGATGAGATCAAGCGTTATGCTCAAGAAAAGCAGGGGATGAAATCGTTGTGGGACGATGCTGTAGAAAAACTTTTGCGAGGAGAAACCACGCTGGATGAGGTTTTGAGAATCAGCTCTAGCGATTAAAAAGAGGCGGGTATGGCAACATTTAAGTATGTGGCAAAAGATGCAAACGCTCGACGAGTCATGGGGAAGATGGTCGCCGACCATCAGTCGGTCGTGGTCGAGGAATTGAGAAAACGCAATTTGACTATCATCTCGGTTCAGTCTGTCAAAGAAGGTTCTGCATTGAAGCTTTCTTTGGCCAGGAAAAAAGTGAAGGCCGAAGACATGGTGATTTTCACTCGACAATTAGCCACGATGGTCGAGGCTGGAATCCCGATTCTTCAATGCCTTGACGCTTTGCAGGAGCAGATTACGCAAAATTATTTTCGTCGAGTTCTCACCAACGTGCGAGATGATATTCAGGTGGGAAGCACATTGGCGGCCGCTTTTGCTAAGCATCCACAAGTTTTTGATCCCCTTTTTATTAACATGATTCGGGTTGGCGAAACTGGTGGTGTCTTGAGTGAAATCCTCGACCGCATCGCTCTATATATGGAAAAGATGAATAAGTTGCG
>JANLHA010000338.1 GCA_024653845.1 Candidatus Omnitrophota bacterium
CATAACTTCTCCACCTCTTTAAATGATTAATCTTCCTTAAGCAACGCGTTGTATTTTAAGCTTCTTCTTGATCATCCGCAAACGACTCATTGAAAATTCTCCGGGATGAAGGCTCGTCACATTCCCCGTTCCCGCAGCAACGGCCCATTGCAAACTTTCTAGAAAATTTTTTCCTTGAATCTGTGCGGCCAGAAATCCCGCAACCAAAGCGTCCCCGCATCCGACGGTGTTCACCACTTTTTGCACGGGAGGTTGAACCAACCAAGTCTCTTTCCCGTCGGTAGCAATTGCTCCTTTTTTATCAAGCGAAAGGATCACATTTTGTGCACCTAAACGACGCAGATCTAGCAAAGCCTGTTCAAATTGCGCGAGAGTTTTCAACTTTTTCTTTAAAATAGATTCAGTTTCTGAGAGATTTGGCTTGATCAAAAAAGGCTTTGCTGAAAGAGCCACCTGAAGCTCTTCTCCACTGGTATCCAAAACCGTTCTTTTGCCATTCTTTTGAGTGAAGGTAACCAGTCGACGATAAATATCAACTCCCGCTCCAGGAATATTACGACCTGAAAAAACAACATGCGAGCAATTCCGCAAAAGCTTTTCAACTTTTTTCAAAAAACCCTTTAACTCCTCCTTCTTAATGCGCGGTCCATCTTCCAGAATGCGAGTGATCGACGACGTACTTCCCAGAATTGTCAAATTCGTGCGCGTTTCTCCTTTAATCTGGATGAAGTCAGAGAGGATCCTTTCTTCTCGCAACATCTGAGCCAAAGCATCTCCACTGACTCCACCTAAAAATCCCGTCGCCAGTGCTGGAATACCAAATCGCATCAAAGCCCGCGACACATTGATTCCCTTTCCACCCGCGCTGTAACGCATTTCTTTCGAATGATGCTCTCGACCTCGCTCAAAATGATTCACCTTAATAATTTTATCAAGCACCGGATTCAAAGTGACTGTAAGAACGCGTTCTGCTATTTTCATATCTTTAAACTGCGGGATCGGGATATTTGAATTGATATCCCAATCTCGCCTTCAGTTTATGATTGCTCACCGTTTTCCCCACGGAATCATCATCTGAAAATGTCGGGGGAGTAAGCCCCATTTTTTCGGCAGCCCGAGCATACAATTCTCGTCGAGAAGGATGCCCATCCGCGCAAACGTTAAGAATTTCACCTCGAACATCCTGACGAATGACTTTTTCGATGACACCCACCACATCATCCAAATGGACCAGATTCACCGGATGGTTCCCCCCAGCGACATTTTGTTTTCCAGCTAAAAATTTACCGATGGGACGACCAGGCCCATACAATCCTGCTAAACGCAAAATCGTCGTGTCAAAATGTGGATGATAAAAAAGTTCACGCTCGACATCTAGAAGCACTTTTGTTCTCATGTTGTCGGGAGAAATTGGGTATTCCTCTAACGCATACGTAATGGATTGCGGATAAACAACCGTCGAGCTCGTAAAAATGACAAAATCCAATCGGTCGGACAATTCACACTGCTTGATAACAGAATCGATTTGCTGCTGATAAATGTTTGGATCCTCAAAATTTCTCTTAAATGGAAGAGTGATGATCAAAATGTCTGCCTGAAAAAAATCTTTGATGTTCCGACCTGTCAATTCTGGCTTGCCGTCGAGGAGATAAGGCGAAATGTTCTCTTTTTCAAGGAGGGGAATTTTCTCGGGTGTAGTGGTTGAACCCTTCACATCAAACCCTTGCTTGACCAAGAATTTGGCTAAAGGCAATCCTAACCAACCACACCCTAAAATGCTGACTGTTTGCTTCGTGGTCACAAAAATTATTCAAGATAGGTCTGAAGTTCTGACCAGGTCTTCTTTCCGATCAATCCATCCGCTTTCAAATTGTGGTCTTTTTGAAAGTTGCTGATGGCTTGCTTGGTTTGATTACCAAGTTTACCGTCGATATTACCTGTATAGTAACCGGCATTCTTCAAGGCTTTCTGAACATCTTCGATGCTCGCATCGACACGGATGATTTCTCCATCATCAGCGCTTGAACTTGAAGATCTTGAGCTGACCGTTCGCGCTGGAGCTTTGCGTATTTTTTCAATTTCATAATTGAGATCTTTGACTTCATATTTCAAATTTTCAATCTCGGAATCTTTGGCTTGCACTTCACGTTCCAAATTCCCTACTTGCATTTGCAACTGAGAAACTTCCGTGGATTGTTGAGTTGCCGCACATCCCGTAAGGGAACCTGCCACCAAGATGACCAATAAGATTCTGTGTAACACCGTTCTCCTCCTTTTTAAGAGTTAACCAAATTAAAGTCGATTCGAATGTGTTGCCGAGAAAGCATCACTCCAATTATATTCTGTCTCTAGAAGCAAAATGCTTTGAATACACGCCAAATGAGAATATCCTTGAGGAAAATTCCCTGTCAGCCGCCTGCTGTGAGTTTCAACGTCTTCTGAAAAAAGCCCCAAATCATTTCGGCAGCTTAAAACATTTTCCAACATCTCACGAGCCTTGGCTTCTTGCCCAATCAAATACAATGCATTGATCATCCAAAAACTGCAGACGATAAATGCATTCTCAGGAAGACCAAACTCGTCTTTGTCAACATAGCGGAAAGCAAAACCATTCTTAACCAGATGCTGATAAGATTTCTCAACGGTACTGACCATACGAGGATCTTTGGGGTCAAGAAAACCATAATGCAACATCAACAGGTTCGAGGCGTCTACTACGTCTGAACCATAAAACATGGTAAACGATTTCAATTGATCATTCCAGCCATATTTTAGAATTTCTTCTCGGATCTCATTCGCGACTTTAAGCCAGGCCGCGCAATGATGAATTTTTCCTACAAATCGAGCAATTTTGACTGCCCGATCCATCGCCACCCAACTCATCAGCTTTGAATGCACATAATGTTGTAGAGCCTCTCTTCGCTCCCAGATGCCGCTGTCTGGATTTTTCCAGATCGCAATCACATGGTTGACAAGCGAACGCACCACCGTCCAAATTTCTTCATTGAGATGATCGCGCGAACTGTTGCGATTAACAACAAAATAGGTGTAGATGGTTTCAATCAATTCTCCATAAAGGTCATTTTGTGTTTGTCGATACGCATCATTGCCAATGCGTACGGGACGGGAATTTTCATAACCAGGCAGATGCTCAAGTGTTTTTTCGGTGAGCTGTTCTTCGCCATGGATTCCATACATCACACCGATATTTCGACGCTTCAAAAGCATTCGGCTCAGAATAAAATCGATGAACCGCGTTGCCGAACGCAAATGCCCCATTCTTAAATAGAGGTCAATGATCATCGACGCATCCCGAACCCAACAATAACGGTAATCCCAATTGCGATCTCGTCCAATGATCTCTGGAAGAGATGTCGTCGGCGCAGCTATGACCGCGCCAGTTCTTTGGTACATCAAAAGTTTCAATACAATCAAAGATCGTATCATGATATCACGATATGTGGATGGGCATTTGGAGCGCTGGACCCAGTCCAACCAATACGTTTTTGTTTTCTCGTACTCAATATAAATTTTCTCATTATTGATCAGATCCAATTTTTCATGATAGCTCAGGAGAATAAAACAATTCTCTGGAATGGAAATTTCAGCTCCCGATATGATTTTCTGATAATCGAGATTGCTGTAAAGATAAAAACTATTGTATTCTCCTTTCTCCGACGTGATCTTCAAATATTCTTCTCTGATCGAATAATTGACTCCCCCCAAGGCATAATTAGGGCGAGGGTCGAGAATCACTCGGATGCGAGGCTGGCCAGAAATCACCCGAATATTGCGATGGATTTCGGAAGGGCAATACACTTCTCCATATGCCATAAGAAAACGAGGCATATAATCATTGATTTCAAAAATTCCGTCTTTGGTTTCGATGACGGTTTTAAGGATCGCGGTGTGAGTGACATAGCGCTGTGAAATCCTGGCAGCATTGATCCCTTCAATTTTAAAGAATCCGCCCTGCTGATCGTCTAAAATCTTGGCGAACAATGAGGCAGAATCAAAATACGGGACACAAAACCAATCAATGCTTGCATCGGAAGAAACCAATGCGGCACTTGTACAATTCCCAATAATTCCGTAATTGTAATTTTTCATCAATATTTCACCGAACATCCATATGATTTTGTCGTTGAAACGCTGACCGGCTTGCCGGCCATCGCTTCATCCAGGGCCTGCTTTACATAATTGGTGGCTTGAGAAATCTCGGATTGATCGACGGAAGCGATGCTATCAATGGCTCCCTGATAAATCAAAATACCCTCGGGGTTGATCACAAACATATGAGGCGTGGTTTTCGCACCATACAATTTTCCTACCGTTCCGTCGGCATCCAAGAGAACAGCCATAGGCGAAGCTCCTTTTTCTTGATTGATGCGATTCGCTTCTTCCGGCGAATAATGGCCTTGCTTGCCCTCAGCAGAAGAGTTGATCGAAAGCCAGATCACATCTTTTTCTATATACTCTTTTTGCAAATTTTGCATATTCCCGCTGCCATAATGTTTTTGCACAAATGGACAGCCATGATTGAACCATTCGAGAACAACAAACTTCCCCTTAAAGTCTACTAATGAATGGCTTTTTCCATCCGTGCTTTGTAAGGTGAAGACCGGAGCCGGCTGCCCCACAGTCACCTCAGCTTGAGAAATTGTTGTTAAACAGAAAATACCAATAACAACAAAAAGTGCTTTAAAAACTTTGCTCATGGGACTCCTCCTTTAATGGATGACTTTCCTTTAACGCTTTGATCACAATCTGCGGTGTCAAAATTTCGGGCAAGATGATAGGATCTCTCGTTGGATCTGCAGAGTATAAAACATAAAACGGAATGCTATTTTTTCCAAAACTGGCCAAGGCTTTGGTAATGACTTCATCGTGCTTTGTCCAGTCGGCCTTCACCAACACGACACCTTCTTCTTTAAAAGCCTTCATCACCGACGGAGAATTCAAAACCAACCGTTCATTCACCTGGCACGACAAACACCACGCAGCGGTAAAATCGATAAAAACAGGCTTTTGCTCTTGGCGAAGCTCTTCCACAAGCTGAGGAGAATAAATCTGCCATTCCAAAGAAGAATCCACGGGTGAACTTTTAAGCTGAAGTGCCAAAACCCACCACAACCAGACGACGGTCGCCAAAAGAAGAATGCCAAAAAATCTCTTCAAATGAATCATCCATGGCCCTGGTCTTGGAAGAAATTTTAAAAGCGACGGGAAAAGCGAAAAAATCAAAAAGGGCAAAGCCATTCCAAGCCCTAACGATGTAAAAATTGTGAGCACCACCCACGTCGGCTGGGTCAATGCAACCCCGATAGCCGCCCCCATAAATGGAGCCGTACAAGGTGTCGCAGCAACTGTTGCCAAAACACCAATCAAAAAAGAATCAGACCATCGATGGTTTCTTTGAAACCTTCCACTGACCGTCGTCAACGATGTCCCAATTTCAAAAACTCCAAAAAGATTCAGCGCCAAAATCAAGAAAACAATCGAAAGCACAACCACAAAAATGGGCGATTGGAACTGGAATCCCCATCCAATCTGTTGTCCCGCCGCTCGAAGCGCGAGCATAATGCCGGCGAGAATCCAGAAACTCACCACAACGCCCGCCGAATAAAGAAACCCATGTTGCCAAACCTTTTTCCCTTCCTGCTGCGACTGGGCCACGAGATTCAAAACTTTCAGGGATAAAACCGGCAAAACGCAAGGCATCAGATTAAGAATCAAACCTCCAAGAAAAGCAAAGACAATGGCCAAATGAAGCGTCAAGGACGTTGCCGCAGATGGGAGTTTCGCGCGGTTTTCAGCAAAAAAGCTTTTCCATTGAAAATCTCGTTGCGGCTCCTGATTTGTCACTGGCAACATCAATGAAACATCAGCCTCTCCTGGCACACAAATCTGTTCACATTCTAGCCACTTAAGATTCGCGGCTAAAACCACACTTTCTCCAACGGAAATCGTTTGAGGCGGCGTCATTTCAACAAGAAGTCCCACCTCATCCTCATAAACATACGTTGTTAACCCCACTTCATCCATTGTCTTCGGATGCGGCCATTGGATCTCGCCGGCCGTCCAACCGTCGGCAAGTCTCCATTCGACTTTTGGAGGCAATCCTGAGTCTCCCGGATTTTTCCAATAGATGTGCCAGCCTGGATCCATTTGAAAACGCAAAGCGACCCAAAATGGTTGGCCCGGCTTGACCGAAGAGACCTCGGAGACCAACTCGACGGAAGTGTGCGCACTTTTGACGGGATCCGCCGAGACCCAGCCAGCCCCCAAGATTGCGTAAACAGCTAAAATAAAAATCAGGGCTTTTGTGTTTGGATGAGAGGCAAAATTCCTACTTGATATAAACCGTTTTAACATTCACAAACTCCTTAATCCCATACTCGGCCAATTCTCGACCGTACCCAGATTCTTTGATTCCGCCAAATGGCAATCGTGGATCAGATTTCACAGATGCATTTACAAAACAACATCCCGCTTGCAAATTTTTGGCTGCGATCTCTTCAGCTCGACGTAAATTCTGAGTAAAGACCGCAGCACCTAATCCAAAAATGGTGTCGTTGGCCTTCTTAATCGCATCCTCTTCATCTCGAGCTGGAATGATCGCGGCAACAGGTCCAAAAAGCTCTTCATCATAGGCTGGCATTCCTTTCTTAACATCAGTCAATACCGTCGGAGGATAATATGCACCTTGACCAAAATCTCCATCGGGGATTTGTCCACCCAACACCAATCGTGCCCCCTTCTCCACACTTTTCTGAACTTGCATATGAAGACTATCACGCAAGTCATGCCTGGCCTGCGGCCCTAAATCCACATTCTCCTCCAGAGGGTTTCCCATCCGTTTTTGTTTCATCAATTCAACAAAGAGTTCTTCAAATTTTTTTCGAACAGGCTCGACAACAATAAAACGTTTCGCGGAAATACAGCTCTGTCCTCCATTGATCAGGCGCGAAGCCACACACGTCGAAACCGCTTCTTCTAAATTGGCATCTTCTAAAATCACATAAGGATCACTGCCACCCAACTCCAGAACAGTTTTCTTTAAAACGGATCCCGCCTTGGCAGCCACGGCTTGACCTGCAGGCGTGCTGCCGGTCAATGTCACAGCCTTGACTACCGGATGTTCAATCACCCGGCCCACCTGAGACGACTGGATAAGGAGTGTTCGAAAAATATTCTCGGGAAATCCAGCTTCGATAAAAATTTTCTCAATGGCCAAAGCGCACCCCGGAACATTCGAGGCATGCTTCAAAACCGCCGCATTTCCAGCCATCAGCGACGGGGCGGCAAATCGAAACACCTGCCAAAAAGGAAAATTCCAAGGCATGATCGCCAACACCACTCCCAAGGGTTGAAAAGTTACAAAACTTTTCTTGGCTTCCGTCACGACGAGCTCATCCGACAATAATTTTTCAGCTTCCTTGGCGTAATACTCGCAACCCCACGCGCATTTATCAATTTCTCCTCGCGACTGCTGAATTGGTTTTCCCATTTCCGCTGTCATCAGTTGAGCATATTCTTCTTTTTCATCTCGAAGAATTTGCGCGGCCTTTAACATTTTTGCGGATCGCTCAGCAAAAGAAGTTTTTCTCCAAGATTCAAAAACCTGGTTCACTTGACGAAGGATGTCTTCCACTTGCGAATAAGACATCTCTTCATAAGTCTTCATCTTCTGACCTGTTGCAGGATTGATCGTGATCATTGTCATGGCTAAGCACCTAATCCGTACTTATCATTTTCTCTTTTTGCAAAATTTCGGGCGAGACAAGGGATGGGAAAAGATCTTCATCGGGGGATTTGATTCTCATCAAGCGAACAGACAACGGTTGTTGATAATCCGGGAAGAAGTTCTTGATTTTCAGATTGGCTTCTTCTCTTTCATTCAAAACATCAACCGTATATTCAAATCCCGGTTGAATCACCGGGACTCCTCCCAACTTGATCTTTTCTTTTGTCCCTACAATCTTCAATGTTCCCAAATACGCCAACTGATCCGGGAAAACTTCAAAAACCACCCTCATCGGCTCACTGGCAAACCCTGTCCCGACGGGGATAGAAATCATTCGAAAAGCATAAGCCCCCGCTGGCAATTCTAAAGAAAAATATCCTGGGGAAATCATAGGCGTTTCTTCAGAATTTTTCTGAAGGATGGTCGGATCTCCAATCCGAAGATGAAAAATTTTTTCTTCATCTTTAAGATCAACTATCGATAAATCCACATAATCAGTTTTAAGAACTCCTTCAAAATCGGTCTTGGCAAAAATGACTCCACGAGGAACGGCGATGACATCAGGAGTTGGAGTCGAAGGGGCATTTGGATCCGTCGATGATTGTGCTGAATGAGAGTTTTGAGCAGAGGCTGCTGGCAGGGAGTGACTTGGAGAAGGCTGTATTGTGGAACAGCCCATAAAAACCAGGACGGCTCCCAACAAAAAGCTCCTTGACTTGTTCTTCAGATCGAAGATCAATCTCACATGATTCCCCTCTTCCTTAGGAAAGTTCTAAAACATGCTCATTTTTAGTTTACCAAAAACCCCTGCGGATTCAATCCGAATTTTCAGAGATAAAAAAGCAATCATCCTTACCTTATTTTCTAGAAAAAGGATGATTCCACGAAAACCGCTGTAAGCGGCAAAATGAAAGGCTGTTGAAGATTTCTTCAACAGCCTTGGGGTGTGAATTATCAATAACTTTTTCAG
>JANLHA010000342.1 GCA_024653845.1 Candidatus Omnitrophota bacterium
CTTCAAGCTCCGTAGATGCCTCACGGATATCTTCTCGCAATCCGATAGGATCGCACATAGTTACAGGAGTAACGATACGAAAACTCATCAAAACTTACGGGCTTCCCTATTACCTTAAAGTCGACATTGAAGGTGCCGATAGGCTTTGCATCCTTCCTCTTACATCCGACATACGACCCACATATTTGTCATTTGAAGTAGGTGATGATATTGAAGAATTGGTCAATCATCTAGTATCCATTGGATTTACGAAATTCAAGATGATCAATCAATGCAATTTTCGAGCACTAGAGAACCAAAGAAAGCTTATAGACCGTATTTGTCACAAAATAATTTATATCCTAGGCTATCAGCACGCTCAATATGTCCGACGTAATAGCAGATTCTTTAGAGTGGAAAAAAGTGCTGGGCCTGCTCCCTGGGAAAGTGATGGGAAATGGTGGTCTTCAGCGAAAGATCTTTTGAGCAAATGGACAAAGGCCAAAGATGTTAATAAACAGGGCGGTTGGTATGATTTACATGCGATGTAGGGCAATAAATATTTCGGATCCCTCAATATTATCGCTTAACGGCATAGACTCTAATGGCCTGGCTGTAATTCTTTCCTGTTACAAAATAAACGAAACAAGCTAAAAGATCGAGCAGCTGGTGGGTCCATACAACCTGCCCCCAATCTATCGACTGCTGGATCACCTCAAAGCCATGAGATTCGATCAATCGTTTTAAAGTTATTTCTGAATAATGATACAAATGCAACTCTTTATCCTCGACAGAAAATAATACCAATTTTTTACCCTTGGCAATACGATAAGCCCATTGCATGATGTAATTATTCAAATGAGGAACAGCAACAACAAAAAGCCCGCCTGGCTTAAGAATACGATGAATCTCCTTAAGAACTTCCTGCGGGTTATGCAAGTGCTCAAGAACATGCCACAAACTCACAATGTCAAAATGCCCTGAAGGAAAACGAGCGTCTTGTAAATAGCCTTGAAAAGGCTTGATGCCGTATTGTTCCTCGGAAAACTGACAGGCGAATCGAGAAATTTCTGTCCCCTCTACTTGGAATCCTTCTTTTTTCGCTAAATGCAAAAATGTTCCCAAGCCACACCCGATGTCAAGCAATCGGCCATGAGAGCGATGCCGTTGAAGATCCTTGAGCCGCTGCCCCCACATGACGATTCGCCGAGGCATCTGTTTTTCAATCCATTCTCGATAATATTCTTCATCATTATAATGAGCTTTCAAAAATTTTGCTTCTGGAGGAGGATGAATGAAAACCAAGTGACAATCTTGGCATTCAAGCGCTTTGCTTTGCGAAGTCGTCTCTTGGAAAATTCTAAAATTTCTGCCTTGGCAAAGCATACAAGGCGGAGGTGTTATTTCTGGCGGATTTATCATCAAATATTCCTCAGTTTAAAATTTGAGAATAAATATTTTCCACAGCGGCAATATGCCGATCGAGTGTAAAATAATTTAAGACTTTCTGGTAAGCATTGCGCACAATTTTTTGATAAAGTACCGGGTCTCTCCTGAGTTTCTCAACGGCTGCTGCTAGCTCCTCCGGTGAAGGAGGTGTCAAGAATCCATCTTCGCCATTGGAAATGATTTCGGTCGGCCCTCCCATGTTTGTGGCCACGACAGGAATCTGACAACTCATCGCCTCGATAATTGTCCGGCCAAAGGGTTCTGGCGTAACCGACAGATTCACAACAACATCACACATATTCATCAATCGAGGAATATCTCGACGGAAACCAGTAAAAACAGTCTTTGACTCCAAATGGTGTTGATTGACAAGTTTCTCCAAAGCCTGTTTATATTCTGGCGGGCCGTCTCCAACGATAAGAAACCGGGAATCAGGCAAACTTTTCACTAAAAGGTTTGCCACTTCCAAGAACAACGAGTGTCCTTTCCAAGGATCAAGACGAGAAAACACGCCCACCACCCAAACATTATCTTCCCAGCCAAATTCTCTCCGCATTTTTTTCCGATCATCATCATGATGGAATTCCCCAGTGACACAATTATAAATTTTAATCATTTTCTTTTGATTTTGCGGCCCTCTGATTTTTCCCCTTACAGCCTCAGAGATCACAATAATCTTTGTGCTGAGACTAGCCATGATGTGATCACGCCATCCGGCGGAATCGATAACTCTGACATGCCAGACAAAAGGAATATTAAAAAATTTCGCTCCGAGAGCAGCAATAAAAGCATATTTGTTTGTGGCCGCATTGCAGTGAATCAGGTCTGGCTTCCGCCGTCCTATTTCTTGGAAAAGATCTTTCAGCTTTATTATCGAAATGGGAATCCTAGATTCTCTTAAAATACGGGCAAACTCTCCCTCTCGCGAAAGAATAACGGACGGCTCAAAGCGTTGTCGATTGAGGCCTTCTAAAAGTGCTAAAAGACTCCTCTGCCCCCCACCTACAGGTTCCAAAGGGTCATCAATAAAAAGCAATTTTATTTTCATCGGGAAGAAAGAATCCGCTGTAAGCGACCTAAGTCAAACATGAAGTCTGCCACCAATTTGATCGCTGGAAAAATAAAAAAAATGAGAATTCTTTGAATAGATGAAAAATGATAATAGGAAAAATAATTAAACATAAACACACTCCGAAAAAGCTGCATCCCATACCAAAGCGCCAATCCTGCTGGAAGAATCCAGGCACTCTTGAAAATCCAAGCAAAAGCCAGAAGGATGAGGACTTTCATGAGAATAGAAGTCTGAAGCACATATTTTAGATGAGTCGAATGTTTTAAAAAAAGTTCCATGTCCGCTTTACCGCGACGGATATACCATGGGATAATTTTTTTAAAAGCATTCCGCGGCTTGTGATAAACCAGAGCGTCAGGAACATAACGAAACTGCCGTAGCCCATATTGCTTGGTCACCCGAATACACAAGTCGCTGTCTTCCGAGCCATGATGATTGCGAAGATCAAACCCGCCCACAGCTTCAATCACCGACTTCTTGATAATGGTATTGCAAGTGGCTACCTGATCAAGCGGGTAGAGTCTGCCCTTTGCTTGATGGTGCATACGAAAACCGCCTCCCGGATGACCAAGGACCCCTTCACAAAAGCCAATGATCGTCGGCTGGTCAGGGAAAACTCCCCCCATAACACCTGCAATCTTCGGATCCTCATCGACCGGAGCTGTCAAACGCCCATACCATTCAGGCGTAATATCAATATCATCGTCGGCAAAAACAATATATTCTCCCCGAGCATGTTGAATGGCAAGGTTTCGTTGATAAGCATAGCCGGATTGCGCAGCTGGAATCTGAATATAGGTAACGCCCTGTAAGGTGATTGGAGGCAACGAATCTGCCGCCTCAACCACAATAATTTCTGGATGATCCTTAATTGCCACAAGTTTATGAAGACATTTCAGGAGCAAATCCCTTCGGTCTTTCGAAATAATCACAATAGAATATTTCATTGACTCTCCTTCTGAGCTAAGAGAATTTTGCAATATTCTTTCTTATTTAAAGACTGGTCCTTCACAAAACACCTCCTAGACCTATCATTTACTTTCCAATAATTTCCTTATAAAAGACTTCAACGCTTTCCATAATTTCCTTCCAGTCATACCGACCTCGGATGAGCTGCTCAGCCTTTTTGCCCAACGATTGCCTTAACTCTTTATTCTTAAGAAGAAGCACAACTGCTCTCGCAAACTTCTGGGGATCGTCTGCAATGAGAACACTCTCTCCCTCTTGAACATCAATTCCTTCGAGAGCTTGTGAGGTA
>JANLHA010000344.1 GCA_024653845.1 Candidatus Omnitrophota bacterium
CGGGTGTTTCTAGTCAGTATCCTTTTGAAAAAAAACCCATGGAAGATTTGGAAATGTTGGCACAGACCAATTATTTAGGGTATGTGCGTTTGATTCGTCTTTTGATTCCAGCGATGATTGAACGAAAAGCCGGAGCGATCATCAGTGTCGTTTCAGGATCGACGCTGGTGGATCCGATTCCACGAACATTTTTAACGTACAGTTCGCTCAAGGTGGGATTGCGCGCATTCTTAAAAGGTTTATTTTGGGAAATGAGAGACCACGGCATCAAGGTGACTTCAATTTTGCCTGGTGTCGTTGATAGCGATTTGACAGGGCACTTGCAGAATATTACGAATGAACAAAAAGATCGTTTGATGTCACCGGGCGCGGTGGCGGATATGGTGATGTTTGCATTGTCCGTTCCATCGAACGCATGTCCGTTGGAATTGGCGGTTATCAATCAGCAAACACCGTGGACGAAACCGATTATTGATTACGCTCAACAACAGGCAAAGTAAATAATTTTTAGCTGACCGGTTAGGAAGAATTCCTGAGTGAACTCCGGACGCCATCTTCCATAAGGTTTTCAATTCTAGTGAAGATGGTGTTCGTGTGAACGAAGGAGTTGCTTCCTAACTGGTCTATTTAAATTCGTATCTTTAATATAATGAAAATCATTGACGCACATAGCCATTACATTCCACCTGACGTAGCGCAAAATACGACCTTCTTTAAAATGGGTTGGTCGGATGTCGACCGCCACTTAAAATTGATGGATGAGTGCGGAATCGAATCGTCATTGTTGCTTTACCCGACGAGCGATGCGCATCTGAAGATGGGGGGATGGGCGAATGTCTGTAAAATTTATAATCAAGATATCGCCAATGTTGTTGGAAGATTTCCGAGCCGTTTTATGGGTGGCGCGATTTTGCCCGTCGATCAGCCTGATTTGATGACTGATGAATTGAAGAGGGCGCAGGATTTGGGATTGAAAGTTGTTTCGTTAGCGTCGAGCTATGAAGGAAAATATTTAGACGATGAGATTTTTGAAGGAGTGTTTGAGTTTGCGCAACATTCCAAGATACCTGTTCATGTGCATCCTCAAATTATGAATCCGATTGGAACTGAGCGGCTCAATGATCCGTTGCTTTCGCCTGTCTTAGAATATGTTTTTGATGTCTCTGTTTGCATTGGTCGAATGATGATGAGCGGAACGTTTCTTAAATATCCAAATGTGAAATTTATTTTTGCGCATTATGGCGGGGTGTTGCCGATTGTCAAAGAACGTTTTGATACCACATATGCAATGTTGCGTGGCCGCAACTATGTGGAAGATTTGCAGAAGGTCCCCAGCGAATATTTTAAGAATTTATATTTTGATGTGAGCGGTTCAAGATCTCTAGGGACCTTGCTGGCCGCGCTTGAGGTGGTGGATGCTTCGCATATTCTTTTTGGAAGCGATTTTCCGGCTAATCAGAATTTTAAAGCGACCATGCAAAATATTCAAAGCGCTCAACTTGGTTTAGAAGAAAAAAATAAAATATTTTCAGGCAATATTTTTTCTATGCTGAATGTCGACGAGAAATCCTTAAAAAGCTGATCTGAAAAAAATATTATTTTTCTTTTAAAAAACCCTTGACAAAGAAAAGGTGTTTTGATATTCTTTTGAAACCTCTGGAGACAGAGATTTAAAGATTTTTAGCAAATTCAGCTCTTTGACATCTTGTTATCCTAAATCGTAAGATTTAGGCCCTGAAATACAAAGTTTTAAACCGATCCAATTTCTGAGTTTTGAATTTGAACCCAAGTTGTCTTGGAGAGTTTGATCCTGGCTCAGAGTGAACGCTGGCGGCGTGGATTAGGCATGCAAGTCGAGCGATCCCGCAAGGGATAGCGGCAGACGGGTTAGTAACACGTGAGCAACTTGCCCTTAAGACAGGAATAGCTTCGTGAAAACGGAGGTAATGTCTGATAATATCCTCAGGTCGCATGACCAAAGGATTAAAGGTGGGGACCGCAAGGCCTACCACTTAAGGATGGGCTCGCGTCCTATCAGCTAGTTGGTGGGGTAATGGCCCACCAAGGCTTATGACGGGTAGCTGGTCTGAGAGGACGATCAGCAACACTGGGACTGAGACACTGCCCAGACTCCTACGGGAGGCTGCAGTCGAGAATATTTAGCAATGGACGAAAGTCTGACTATGCGACGCCGCGTGGAGGATGAAGGTCTTCGGATTGTAAACTCCTTTT
>JANLHA010000346.1 GCA_024653845.1 Candidatus Omnitrophota bacterium
TCGGGATCTTGGAGGCGATGATAAAGGCGGTGGTGGGATTCTTCGGCCCGGCCGGGATGCAGGAGATGATCGATCTCGTCGGAAAGAATAATGGCCAATGCTTCCGGCGGGGCACGCACCGCCTGATAAGAAAGATAAATTTTCCGGTCATGGCTAACTTCAGCCAGCGGCCCCATTTCCCCATGGATTACAATCTCCGTTTCCAGAATCTCTGGCATGGCCTCACCCTGTTCGCGCTTGACCACATCAAAAGCAGCATCTGCCGCCCGACGGATATTGGGCAATTGTTCTTGCAGAAATGTACGATCATTTCTTTGATCTTGACCATCAGATATAAGATCAATTTCTGCCCGCCCATTCGTCATGCGTACACGCAAATGTCTTTCTGGCTCATCAACGCCAACAAGTACATCCACGGGAAACGTTTCACAACCGCTTTCTCCTAAATGATCTTCAAAATTCACCAAAGGATGATCCTGGACAATATTCCTGGCGAGTCGTGATGTGACCTCATGTGCCTGAGCAAATTGTTTTAAAGTCTCCCAACGAAACGCCCCCAATTGTCCTTCGGAGACACGAAAGAGTTGGGCGAACTGGTCTAATTCTCTTTCCCCCATATGCTTTAAAAGATCACCATCCAACAAAACACTATGAACCTTCTGATAGATTCCCCACATCGACAACGCATGGGACATAAAACGTTGCCAAGGAGACATGAAAGAGCGAACATAACCCAGTCTTGTGCTCAATGTCCCCCCTCCCCCTGCAAGGTGACCGATGAAAGTGTCATGAAAAACAAACGATCCTGTTAAAACAGCCGTCAAAGCCCCGAGGATATAACTACCTGTTCCTGTCATCAGAGGAGGAATGCTGTAGTCGGGGGATTGACGAACAGAAGCAAATGTTGATTTGATAAGAAGCTCTTGCGAAATCGCCGACGAGGGAGCGATAACGATATCGTCAATGGTGACATTGGACGGAGAAAGCCTTTCTCCGTCGGGGTGCCCTGGGGAACAATAAAGATATTCGCCTTCTCTGACCACCAAAATCCGAGGAGAATGTCCATATCGAACCTGTAGCCACTGATTAACACGCACCAGTTCTCTTTCCACAACATTGCTCCAACCATTCTTTGTCAAATAATTTTTGTGTAAGAGCCATAAGTTCACAACACCCTGCGGGAAAGCTCCTGTTTCCTGTTGCAAGCTAGCCAATAAATACAACCAATTCATCTGAACATAAACGTCATAGGCATAGGAAATAGAAAACATCCGACCTAACATGGCTTCAGGAAATCCAGGAATGGCCCGCGCAACTTCACCAACTAATCGCGTGCCACTGACCTCTTCCACCCGACGGGCAACTTCTTCATATCCAGCAGGAAAAACCCATGGGCCTTCTAACCTTGGCGAAAATAATCCTCTTTGCCCCCACAAGGGATATTCTTGATCTTCGTTATAAGGCAAAACCACATAGCGCGGTTGGGCAGGCTCTAGATCACGAAAGACATCCGCCCCTTTGGCTTCGATCGGATATTGGATCACGGCGATGAGTTTGCCTCGATACCCTCGCAGCAACCTGTCATCGATAATCCAAAGCGGCCGGCCTTGCGCAAAATGATTGATGACAGTCCGGGTCCGTAAAGGGATATTCCCCACACAACGAGCGCTATAAACAACCACTCGGCACTCTGGGCCTAGCCTTTCTTGTAATCTCTGGATCCCATTTAAAGACCTGCCCCAAATACCAAAAAGAGAAACATGCGAGCGTTCCAACTCCTCCAAAGGAACCAAAATGACATGCTCCGGGGCAATCAAAGGATTTTGTAAAACTGATAAATCTCTAACCACTCCACGATTTTGCCCCAATCTCAGACGCTTACGCTCACGATATTTCTCGACGACCTGCATGTTTTCCCCATGTGTTCCCAGATTTGTTTCATGAACAAAAATCTCATCCGGCGTCGGCTCTCCCTTCGAAAGGTCAACGTTGGTAGCAATAAAATAAATCGCACCGCGCCAGCGATGATTATCATAATCATTAGCGCCATAAAAACTCTTCGCTTCTCCGTAAAAAACTTGACCGTTATGAATGAATCCTCTGGTCTGATTAATTTTGGCCACATCGTTTTGCTCAATGGCGTCGTCGAGAGCAAGCCACACAAATTCAGGAATGTTCTCTGGAGTCACCCTCTGGACCCCTGGCATAGTTACAATATCTCCCCAACGATCTGGCCTTCGAACCAATGCATACAATTCTGCTTGAACTGTGTCCTCCCCGTACCCCGGCCGCGCCCAGGCGGGATCAAGAACTGCCAACGGGAAAACTTGCGACGATTGCCAACGGTTTTCCGTCGGACGATCGCCGTTGCCGCGATGACCTTGGCCATTCCCCGAAGCATTCCGGGCCCTTGCCTCCATAACTTCCCGAACTAAGATTTCCGCCGCCCCTTCTTCAATGCGATGAATTCTTTTCCATTCTTTTTCCATCCTTTTTCTTACCTCACCCGTTGAATAAATCGCCATCGGACGAGGAATCTGTTCAGAATAAATTCTTAAAGGATCTTCCATTAATCGTCGGGGGACATCGGCACAAAGCGCGGCACGCTCAAAGTGGAAAGGAACATCTAAAATTTCCACCCCTACTTCTTGGTAACGGAATAAAAATCCTTGCTGGGCCAAAATTCCTAAAGCCCGATGTAGAACAGGACGCGCCGTCAACACAACGCCTCGTGAACTTCGCGCAATTGCCTCATAAGAAATAACCGCCCCCCGCCCTCTTTGAGCCAAAAGGAGCCCTAACGTTTCAATTTCTCTGGCTTCGGCTCTGGCAAAAATCCGCCAAGCCCGATAAACGCTGATTCTATTTCTTTGCGCCCAATCACCTAAGTAGATCAGCAATCCGTCTCGGTCTTCTCTAAAAATGATGGGGAATTCTCTGCCCGGCAGTAAAAGATGCGCTGAGTCAAGAACTTGTGTCTCTTCATCGTTGAAAACAGCACGCTCAACACCCCATTCCTGTTGAAGATCAACACCTCGCTGAATATGAGCGAACAAGCCAATCAAAGCTTCAATTTCCTGGATAATGACCGATTGAGTTGCGGTCTTACGTAATTGGGCTAAGCGCTCCTGTGTCCTCGCTGACTGAGGATCTTTCAGATGATCGTCATAAATTTTCAGCAGTTCATATCTTTCTCGACGAAGATTCTCATTTTTTGAAGATATGATATTTCTTCTGATCAAATGATGCAGGGCTGCTTCCCGCTGATCAAGATTACCCATTTGGATCCATGCGTGGAGTAAGTGAGCAGGTATTCGGATTTCTCGAGAAAGATATTTACTGACCACGCGCGTTAAAATGTTTAGGCGATATCGTGCACTCAATGCCTTCGAAAAATATTTTGGGTTCTGCTCAATAATCAGCAGCCGCTCTTCCAGATCCGTAAGGCCATACAGCGACAAGACAAAATGAAGGAATCGAAGTTCAACAACTCCTTCAAGCATCTCCTGAGGATTCCATTTAAACCGAGGCCAATAGAAATCACTAAAGCCTACTCCGTGTTGAATAAAAATATTAAGAATTCGCAAATAAAAAGAATCCCTGTCATGTCGCCCACGCAGATGATCAGGGACCGAAATGTCTCTAAGGACCGCTTCCCGACGGACAAGATACGCTTTCCGTTCTTGGGCGGCTTGAAAAGCGGCGTGGCGTTCGGCTCGTGCTTGTTGGAGGCGCTGATGAAGAACCGCGGGATCATTGCCTCGGTCTAACCATGTGGCTCGAATCGGTTCTCCTAATTCGATAAAAACTCTTGCTCGCTGTCGGACCAATTCAGGAGAGAGCGCTTGAATATCAGAGGGAAGGCTTTCAAATCTCTCTCCCGTCTCTGCCTCAAACGCCCGACGATGATGCATCTGGTCTGCCCCAAGCTTATTGAGCATGACCGTAGGCCTGCTGTCTTCAGGATAACACAACCGTTTCCTGGCATGGGCAGGTTCTGTGACCGGAGCAAAGCCGGAATAAAAATCAATCCAAAGATCCCTTGTCCCATCGTCGACCTTGGAGAACACCAAACGAACCGGCTGATCTTTTCTTCCCAAACTCGAAGGAAGGCCACGAATATGCATATTCCCCACAATCACACTCAATTCTCCTTCGATCGGCTGGTAAAGTTCTGTCATTCCCGAAACGGGAGGCTCATCGGAGAGTTTTTCCGCATAAACCCGTAACCAATCGGTCAGATTTTTAATACTACGAACAAAAACTTTTTCTCCGCGAACAAAAATACGCCTAACATCATAGAGAATTTCATCACCATTACTCATTTCGACGGGGAAAACAAAAGCATCTATCGCCCTGATGCCTTCGACTTGAGAAGGCACGGCTTCAAAAACAACTCTCACCCGTGCTCCTTTTCTACCCAGCCGAGGGTCTAGACCGCTCAAATGAACACTATCAATAGTGACGAGGGTGCTAATGGTTCCACTTTCCTTTTGGTGCTCAAGGATTTGGGCCTCCCGGGCTTCTGCTTCCATCACTTCTCCTCGGATAAACTGACGCAGTGTCCCTCGTTGAGAATCTATAGCAGGTATCCCCGTTGTGAGCGGCGCAAAACGAATCGTGATATTCCACAACATATGCACCAACACGCCCAGCCATGATCCAGCCTTTTTAATCAAAGCAATTCCTACCCGTCGCCAACGTTTTTGTTTTTCTGTCTGATTTTCATGGTGCTCCAAGAAGCCCTTTTGCCCAACCATTTTCCGCTCATGAAACGGCGCGAAGAAAATCTCGATCACCCAGTCTGGCGCGTTTTTCCAGAGGCCCAACGTCGCCCGTCGGAAAAATTCCCGGCCGGCGATATAGGTTTCGGGAAGAGTGAGGGCTCTCGAAACTGCCTCTTCGACCGCACGGCCCATGCCTGTCACGGCCTCAGCTTCAATTTGACGAATCTTTTTCCATACTTTTTCAATTCTCTCTCGTACTTTTCCCGTTGAATGGATGGTTACTGGACGAGAGATGGGTTCAAGATATTTTCTAAAGTGATCTTCCGCCAAACGCCGAGAAAAATCCTTGCTTTGCGCAGCACGTTCAAAATGAAGCGGGACATAAAGCACCCTCACACCGTTCTCTGGGCCTTGTTCGGAGCAGCCTTGATACTGGAACAAGAAACCTTCCTGAACCAAAGCTCCCAAGGCTAACCAGACATCTTCTTCTGACTGCAACACAACCAATTTCATGGCCCTTAAGATTTCTCCATAGGAAATAAAAACTTTTTCTTCGTCGGCCTCGCTCATCCGTCGCGCCACATATAAACCAACCCTTTCGATTTCTTCTGCCTCTGATTTTCCCAAAACTCGCCAGGCTTGATAGGCAGTGATCTTGCGCTCATGAGCCAAATGCCCTGCTCGTCGCAGAAGTTCATCACGATCAAAAAGCCGGGGGAATGCATCAGACTTGAGTAAAACTTGCTTAGGATCTCTTCCCGCTAAACGTTCTCGGGCATATTCAGCAACGAAAACTTCTTCTCTCATACGTTGTGTCTCTTTTTGCCAATCGACGAGCGGATGAACCCCTCTAACGATATCTTCAAATAAAGGAATCAATAGGGCAATTTCATCTTTCACTTGAGGATCCTTGACGGAAAGTTGCAATGCCCTTAAAGATTTCAACGCGACCTCAGCGTCTGCTGACACTGGACTTGCCGTTCTCAAATATTTTCCATAAATTTTTAATAATTGTTTTAATTCTCCTACAGAGCGGCCCGTTTTCTGGCCTTCAACACGTACCTTCAATTCTTTCTCAATCAGGGGCTGTCGTTGGTGCCTCGGTGCGCGAGTTATTTCCATCATCCGTGCTAAAGGCACATGGACTTCTCGTCCTAAATATTCCCAAATAGCTCGACGCCAAGGATTCAAATAACGGCTTGGTCTACGAGCTGCTAAGAATACCGTCGGATTCGCCTGAATAAGAGCATTTCGCTCTTCGACCGTGGTTAATCCATAAAGGCTCAGAATAAAATGCAGGAACCGCAAACGAGGTGCGCCGGTGAGAAGCTCTTCCCGAGACCATGTCTCTATCCGTACCCAATAAGGGGCAATGAAAGAGATATCATGCTTATTAAAAAGGTATTGGATCCGGACATAAATTTCTCCGTCGGACATTCTCTGTATACGCTCTGGAATTTCTCCTAAGGATTCAAGAAGATCTCTAACATGGGCCTGCTGTCGTTCGCGAACTCTGGGATCAAGATCAAAAACAATGGGTGGCATTTTGCCCTGAGCAATAGCTTGAGGAATCTCTTCAAGCACGACTCGGCCTTGCCTGAGCCACACATCGTAAATCGGTAACCCTTCTCGAAGGAAAACCAATGCTTTAGCGACCACCGTTTCCGCCGAAGTATGCTCCAATTGATCCGCCATGGTTTCATAAGCAACGCCGGTCAACGCTTGAAAAACACGTTGATAATGTTCCTGATCAGGTCCATTACGATCAAGCGCGACTGTGGCGGTCCCTTGATCAAGACTGCCGGCCATCAACACTCGTTTGATGGCATGAGCAGGTTCCGTGGTTGGCGCATTAATAGGACGAAATTCAAAAATAAGGTCCCATGTCTGATCATCGGCTCTTTTGATATCAACACGAATCTCATCGTCGGGGTTACCAAGACTATTGGGAAGACTGCGGAAATCAAACCCCGCGATACGATTTGTTCCCAAGGCACCATATTTTGTTGTTCGCATAACAAGAAATCCTTGACGAGGGGGAATGGCTGTCAAGCGATCCTTATATGCCCTTAGCTCGTCAACCCATGTCTTAACGGTTCTGACAACGACTCTCGGCTTAAGGCGCCCCTCGTCGTTGACGAAATAAATTCTTTTTGAATCTCGGGGCTCTCGGTGATCCCCATTGCTGGATGAATAAAAGGCCGCCTCGACAACTCTGATATTAAGAATACTTGAAGGCAGAATGGAATACACGACCAAAGCTCTCTGACCAACTTCACCAATCGATGGGTCTAGCCCAGAAACTTTCCCGATGGGAGTGGGCAGATAGAGATCTCTCGTGCGCGCGTCTCCCCGATGACCGCTTAAAATGGTAACTTCTTGGCTTGCAATTTCTTGGGCTTGTCCTTTCAAGAATCGCTGCAAAGCTTCTGCAGGGCTAAGTGATTTCTCGATCACTTGTGGGGCACTCGTCGTCAACGGCGCCCAACCAACAATCAAGTTCCAAAGCATATGAATTCCAATATCAGAAATACCAACGGTGAGCGCCAACGCCAAGAGGACAAGCAGAGGATGAATCGAGACGCCCATGCTTAACAAAAAGAAAAACTTTGCCATAACGAATAATACCGATATAACTGTCCCGGCACGGATTGCTTGAATTCCGACCCAACGAGCATATCGCTGCCAATGATTTTCATTACGATGCTCATCTAAGTAACCTTTTTTCCAAACCATGAAACGTTCTTTAAAGGGAGCATAAACAACTTCAATCAAACGATTAGAAGCATGTCGAATACCAAACCGCTGCTTAAAGAATTCCCGACCGGATTGATATGTGGGAAGAAGAGTCAAAGTCGTTTTCTTTCCATTCAAAATATTCCTTCCATTTCCGTTGGCCACACGCTGTTGAGCCGTAAACTTCTGAAATTCCGTCCACCGTAAATCCATGGCAAACGGCGTCCCGTCAGAATTTGCAATGGCTTTCCCATTTTGATCTTGGACAAAGAGCACATACCTCAATTTCCCGTCGATCACTTTGATTTTCACCAGCGCATTGGGAAAATATCGGAACCAGTCAACCAATGTACGTCCCAATCGCAAGTGCCCCTCTTGTCCGGTTTTGATCTCACCCCCCTCGATGATATAAGTCTGCAGGGTTCGGCCATCGGCTCGGGTCATGGTTGTCCCATTCTCCCATTTCCCTAAAATGGTAAAAGGCTCTCCTTGCTCAAAAGAATCCGGCGCAGCACCAGCCGCCACTTCGTAAACCACAATGGGCGTATGCCCTTCAGCTAAAAATTCTCGCTCTCCGATTTCCAATTCATCATCGGAAGAAACCATTCGTCGCACACGATAAATCTTCCCCTGATCAGAGATTAACAATTCAACATATACCAGATCATCGGCGCGACCTCTGAGGCGATGCAATCCTTGTCCTTCAAAATAAACCAAATCCAGTCCGTATTCAGCGGCTTCGG
>JANLHA010000349.1 GCA_024653845.1 Candidatus Omnitrophota bacterium
CGGGTGGTCATGATGATCACCCGCGAAGCCTTACGTGCGGTTCCTTTCACCATTCGGGAAGCGTCCTATGCTTTGGGAGCAACCCGTTGGCAAACGGTATATCATCAGGTTTTGCCCGGCGCTTTCGGAAACATTTTGACCGGAATCATTTTGGCAATGTCGCGTGCCGTCGGAGAAACGGCTCCGTTGATTATGATTGGCGCGTTGACATACATCCCATTCTTACCCGAATCTCCCATTGCTTTCAAGTCGGGATTCCCTTATGTCAATTTTACGTTAAGTGGATTTTTTTCTTATTTTACGGTTTTGCCGATTCAAATTTTTAACTGGGTTTCCCGTCCGCAAAAAGCATTTGCAACCAATGCCGCGGCTGGTATTATTGTCCTTCTGGGAATCACTCTTTTGATGAATTCCATAGCCATTTATTTGCGACATAAAAATCAGAAAAGGTGGTGATTTTCGATGTCAACTCAAACGGTTTTTGAAATTAAAAATCTCAATTCTTTTTATGGGCCTAAGCAAATCTTGAAGAATGTTAATATTACGATTGGGGAAAAGAGTGTCACCTCATTTATGGGACCTTCCGGCTGCGGGAAAAGCACGTTGATTCGTTGTTTGAATCGAATGAATGACCTTGTGCCAAATTTTCATTTTAACGGTGATATTTCTTATCAAGGGAAAAATCTCTATTCTAAAGATGTCGATGTTACGGAAGTCCGTCGTGAGATTGGGATGGTGTTTCAGAAGCCAAACCCTTTTCCTAAGAGCATTTATGAGAACATTGCTTATGGTTTGAGGATTCAGGGAATCCATAGCCGCAGCTATATCGACGGTATTGTGGAAGACAGTTTGAAATGGGCGGCTCTTTGGGATGAAGTCAAAGAGCGCCTGAATGATTCAGCACTGGCTTTGTCGGGGGGGCAGCAACAACGATTGTGCATTGCTCGTACGTTGGCCGTAAAACCAAAAGTCATTTTGTTTGACGAGCCTTGTTCAGCATTGGACCCTATTGCCACCGCTAAGATTGAGGAATTGATTACGGCCCTTAAAGAAAATTATACAATGATTATTGTGACTCACAATACGGCGCAGGCCGCGCGCGTTTCAGATTTTACGGCCTTTTTTTATTTAGGAGAGTTGGTTGAATTCGGTACGACGGGGAAATTGTTTACAGTCCCTAGCCATAAGAGAACGGAAGAATATTTAACTGGAAAATTTGGTTGATACCTATAGGAGAAAAGAATGCTCACGAGACAAGTCAGTGAATTGAAAACGCGCCTCATCGAATTTGCCACTCTTGTTGAAAACATGATTGATAAAAGTGTCAAGGGTTTGATGGAAAAGAACCAAGAACTTTTGCTGCAAGTTATGAAAGAGGACGAACCCAAGGCCAATAATTATGACCGTGAAATTGACGAAATGTGTACGCAATTCATTGCTCAATTTGAACCGATGGCCAAGGATTTGAGAATGGTTCTCATGATCATGAAAATGAACAAAGATTTGGAGCGAATGGGGGACCATGCGGTCAACATTTCCGAAAGCGGTCTTTTCTTGACGGCGCGTCCGCCTTTACAGCCTATGAAGGAAGTTCCGGTCATGGCCAAAAACGCCAGCAGCATGTTGAAAGATAGTATTACTTCTTTTATTAAAGAAGATGCGGCTTTGGCCCGTGAGGTCTGTGAACGTGACAATGTTGTCGATGATTTAGGAGATAAAATCCTTGCCGAGGTGACAGCTTTTCTAAAAGAAGAGCATGACGGTGTTAAGCGTTCTCTGCATTTGATGAGGATTTCTCATAACCTTGAAAGAATTGCGGATCTGTCGACTAATATTTGTGAGGAAGTGATTTATATCACCGAAGGAAAAGATATCAAACACAAAAAGGGCGATGATATTAGCCCATCGGCATGAGCGAAAGAAGTTGAGTCAAAAGAAGCATCCCGACGAGTCCTACCATGACTCCCCAGGCGGTGAGAACTTTCCCCCCTTCCTTAAAAGCATCGGGCAAAAGTTGAGTGACGACCAGATAAATCATCGCTCCACCAGCGAAACCTAATCCAATAGGAAGAAGAGGCTTGAAAAACCATGTTAAAAGTGCAGCCGGAACGGCCATGATCGGTTGAGGAATGCTGGTCATCACGGAGAGAAAAGCGCAGCGTAGCGTTGATACGCCTTCGGATTTTAAAGGCAGCGAGACCGCAATTCCTTCAGGGATGTTATGAACAGCAATGGCAATGGCCATAATCAGGCCAAAGCCTAAGTCTCCCGTCGCAAAAGCGACTCCAATGGCGATCCCTTCCGGAATCGAATGAATGAACATCGCCATGAAAATCAAAAATCCTTTTTTAGTCAATCCATCGGTCAAAACGTTGCCAGAAGGACCATGATCGTCGACTTCTTTTTCTGTTTTCCACAAAAAAACAGCTCCTAAGAGGAGTCCGACCATGACAATGTAAGGAGCTAAGGGAAATTCTTCTTTGAGTGCAATGCCTTCTTGAATAAGGGAAAAAACAGAGGCCGAAATCATCATTCCTGCAGCGAAGGCAACCGAAAAAGCTTTAACCATTTTTGATTGGCCTTGCATAAAATGGACGGGAATCGCGCCCAAGCCGGTGGCTAATGCGCTGATGAGTCCGGCAGAAAATGTCCAAAGAATCAGGGTGGATTGTTCCATAAGTTCAAGCAGCATAACATGAATAAAAAGGAGAGGAAAGAAGATTTGATTCTTAAGAATTTTCTTTTAAGACGATCAATTGCTTTATATAATAAAATCAATCCCATGTTTTCAATTACAGATCAAGCTTCATTTCTCGAGCGGTATGCGAGAGCAGACAAAAAAAGGATGAACCATGAATAGAATGCTTCAAGAAAAACCTACCACCTCTCAAGATTTAGATGAAACGAACCAAGAAGATTTGCTCATAGATGCCATGCACCGTTTGGAGGCCTTATTAGAGAAGATCAAGTCTACAGCCTCTAGTCACTCCTAACCTTGACAATTCAGAGGATTTTGAATATAGTAGTCCAACTCTCTCCTGAGAGAGTTCATAGAGTTTTTTGGGAAGGCTTCATTTTTGATTCTTTCCAATATCTCGTCAGCTTGGCTCACGGGTTTATCGCCAGGAAAGGAATGAAGCCTTATCTGGATATGTTGATGCTTGCAGGCTTCATTGCTTGCCAGCCATAGGAGACTAAAACAAGCCATGTTTAATACGATTGAAGAAATCATTGAAGATTTGAAGCAAGGGAAGATGGTTGTTGTCATGGACGACGAAGGCCGTGAGAATGAAGGAGATCTTCTCTGCTCTGCAGAATCCATTACGCCGGAAAAAATCAATTTTATGGCCAAGTACGCTCGTGGTTTGATTTGTGTGCCGATGGAAGAAAAGCGTCTTGATGATTTGGGGCTTTATCCGATGAAGGATGAGTTTCGTCACAATCTTCATCAACATAGCAATACAGGCTGGTCGATTTCGGTGGATGCGGCTAAGGGCATTACAACGGGAATTTCAGCATTTGATCGTTCTTACACCGTTAAGGTGTTGATCGACCCTCAATCCAAGCCGGCAGACTTGGAAACTCCAGGTCATCTTTTCCCTCTGAGAGCGCGCAAGGGTGGCGTTTTGGTGCGAGCTGGGCATACGGAAGCTTCTGTTGACTTGATGAAATTGGCAGGATTGTATCCGGCGGGAGTCATTTGTGAGATCATGAATGACGACGGAACGATGGGGCGTACCCCGGAACTTCTCGACTTCTCGAAACAGCATAAACTCAAGATTTGTACCATTGATAGTTTGATTGAATACCGTCGACGTTCTGAAAGATTGATTGAAAAGGAAGTTGATGTTATGCTGCCAACAGAATATGGTGAGTTTAAAATGATTGGTTATAAATCCAAAGTGGATGGTCAGACCCATATGGCTTTGGTCAAAGGGAATTTGGATTCAAAAAATCCACAATTGGTTCGAGTACAGTCCGAGTGCCTGACCGGAGATGTTTTTGCTTCTCGACGATGCGATTGCAATGCTCAACTGCACAGTTCTTTGAAGATGATCAATGAAAGTGGCTCGGGAGTTCTTCTTTATATGCGTCAGGAAGGGCGAGGCATTGGGCTTGTGAATAAGTTGAAAGCGTATCGTCTGCAAGATGAGGGTATGGATACCGTCGAGGCCAATGAGGCTTTAGGGTTCCCAGCAGATTTGAGAGATTATGGAATTGGAGCTCAAATCCTGGTTGATTTGGGAGTCAAGCAAATTCGCCTTTTGACAAATAATCCCCGCAAAATTGTGGGGTTGGAAGGATACGGTCTGACGGTGGTTGAACGCGTGCCTATCCAAATTCCACACAATGAAACTAATAAGAATTATTTGAAGGCCAAAAGAGATAAATTAGGTCATATTTTGATGTTATAAGAAAATGCAGGAATCTTTTTACACAAAACCCCTTCTGGTCAATAGGAGGGGTTTTGTGTTATAGTTGGAACGTCATGAAGAACAAAAAATATGCTGTTGTTGCTTCCCGGTTTAATGAATTTATCACTCAGCGCTTGCTAGAGGGATGTTTGGGTGAATTTGCTCGTCGAGGTGTTCCTTCAAAAAATGTGCAAGTGGTATGGGTCCCCGGGGCATTTGAGATTCCTGTCGTGGCCTTGAAGCTGGCTAAACAAAAGTCGATTGCTGCAGTGATCTGTTTAGGCGCAGTGATTCGTGGAGAAACGATTCATTTTGAATTGGTTGCAAAAGGCGCAGCCCGAGGGATCACTCAAGCCGCTTTGATTGCGCAAAAGCCCATCATTTTTGGTGTGATCGCAACGGACACTGTCAACCAGGCATATGCCCGCTCGGAATCCAAGGGAGACAATAAGGGAAAAGATGCTGCAGCTACAGCCATAGAGATGGCTAATATTATTGAATCCATTGGGAAGAAAGTTTAATTTATGCGAAAACGCACCCTGGCTCGAGAATGTGTTTTAAAAATTCTTTATCAAAAAGAAATCACAGGTCGTCCCTTTGATCAGGCTCGCGATATTTTTTGGGAAAACGATACAGACGAAACGTCGAGTGAAGTGCGTGAGTTTGCAAATCGTTTGATTTATGGTGTTGAGAAAAACTTGGGTGCGATCGACGAGAAGATCTCTTATTATGCCACCAATTGGCAACTCAAGCGGATGGCCGTGATTGATCGAAATATCTTGCGGTTAGGCGTTTATGAGTTGCAATATATGGCAGATATCCCTCCCAAAGTCACGATCAATGAGGCGGTGGAGCTGGCCAAGAAATTTGGCGATACCGAATCCAGTAAATTCGTGAATGGAATTTTGGATAAGATTCATAAAACCGAAATGACTTCACAAAATTAGTAGAGCGAAATGATATTCATATTATGTCTAAACTCGCCGATCTTCATATCCACACGTATTTTTCCGACAGCACCGATTCTCCTCAAGAGGTTGTCAGACAAGCCATCGAAAAAGGATTGAGTTGTATCGCTATCACGGACCACGATGTTTTGGATGGCATCGAACCTACCCGTCTGGCTGCAGAATCGTATGATTTAGAGGTTATCCCTGGAATCGAATTGTCGACGGAAAAAGACAAGAAAGATATTCATATTTTAGGGTACTTTTTGGATTATCAAAACCCGCAATTACAGGCAAAGCTGAATCCTTTTCAAGAGGCGCGAGTGGAACGTGTGAAAGAAATTCTAAAGAAGTTGAAGGCTTTTGGGATTGATAATATTTCTCTCGAGGAGGTTTGTGCGCTCACCAAATCCAAAGCGGTTGGGCGTCCACATGTCGCGGCACTTTTGATTGAAAAGGGATGGGCCAAAGATATGAATCAAGCTTTTGACAAATATCTCGCCGATGGGGCTGCGGCATATGTTCCCAAATGGAAATTGTCTCCAACGGAAGGTATCGAATTGATTCACGCTTATGGCGGGCTGGCGGTTTTGGCGCATCCGATGTTAAATAATAAAGATGAAATCATCCCGTTGCTGGTCAAGGCTGGGTTGGATGGTTTGGAAGTGTATTATGCCAATGCGTTTGATCATCAAATTTTCTATTATGAAAAACTCGCGCGCAAGCATAAAATTTTAATGACCGGAGGGTCAGATGCTCATGGTCAAGCCAAGAAGCATACGTATATCGGCGCGCAGTCGATTCCTTATGAACTGATTGAGAAAATGAAAGAACGGGTTGCTAGCCGTCAGGAAGGTGCGAAGAATGTCGAATCTTAAATTTATGCAGCGAGCTTATGAATTGGCCTTGAAAGGAAAGGGGAAGACGTTCCCAAATCCCATGGTTGGGGCGGTGGTGGTCAAGGCCGGACGGATTGTAGCCGAAGGATGGCACCGTCGATGTGGAGGCCCTCATGCCGAAATCGAGGCTTTCCGACGGGCAGGAAGCAAGACAGAAGGGGCTCAGTTGTATGTCACGTTAGAGCCATGTTCCCATTTTGGACGCACACCACCATGCGTGGATGATGTGATGGCTCGGGGAATCAGTGAAGTGATCATTGGCATGAAGGATCCCAATCCATTGACGTGCGGCAAATCGATCGCAAAGTTGAAGAAGGCTGGAGCCAAAATCAAAATATTGAAGACGGTCGGCGTTGAAGGAGAGCTTAAGAGAAAAATTGAAGAGATGAATGCTCCTTTCATCAAGTTCATCACAAAACAAATGCCTTGGGTGGTAGCTAAGACAGCGCAAACATTGGATGGGAAAATTGCAACCGCAGCAAAACAATCCAAGTGGATTACTTCTGAACAGACGAGGGCTTTTGCCCGTCGTCGAAGAGATGATTTTGATGCGATTATGGTAGGAATCAATACAGTGCTTCGGGATGATCCGTCTTTAAGCGCGGCAAATCCTTCCAAGCGTTTGAAAAAGATTGTCTTGGACTCCAGCTTGAAAATTGATTCCAATGCGCGGATTTTTCAAAAGGCACGTCCACAAGACTGCATCATTGCCACCACGAATCGTGCAGACAAAGGGCGATGGAAGCAGCTGGAGCAAAAAGGTGTTGTTGTCATCGAATGCCCTTTGAGCGGTCAGCAGTTTGATTTGGCGTGGTTGCTGAAAGAGCTGGCTCGACGGGGAATCGGCAAGATTTTGATTGAAGGGGGAGCGCATGTGGTGGGCAGTGCCTTGCGAGAAAAGCTGGTTGATGAAATGCATATTTATATGGCTCCAAAGATTTTTGGCGAACAGGAAGCCTTGAGTTCTGTCCGGGGGTGTCATGTTGCGGATATCAATCAGGCCATACAATTGAAAGATATTCGTGTGCAGAGCATGGGATCGGATTTCTTGATTGAGGGAAAAATAAAATATAATTGATTGTTTTGCTGGTCGGGAGTAATTCATGAGCGAACTCTGAGACCCGTCACCAATCTGCATTTGATTCAAGAAAAGACGGGGCGATTGTGAGCGAATGAGTTGCTCCTGACTAGCTGAGGAGAATTGGGTAATGTTTACCGGAATCATTGAACAACAAGGTTCGATCGAAGAGATCGCTAAAAAGAAGAATCTTTGGACTCTTGTCGTGAAGCCGCGAAAAGTTTGGCGAGACATCAAGCTCGGCGAGAGCGTTGCGATTAGTGGCGTTTGCTTGACGGTGACGAAAAAAGATAAAGGGTCATTGCAATTTGACCTGATGAAAGAAACATTGGCTGCTACGACGCTGGGGAAGGCAAAATCTGGTCAACTTGTTAATTTGGAACGCGCGCTCAAAGCAGGGGATCGGCTCGGTGGGCATTTTATCACTGGACATGTGGACGCGGTGGCAATTATTAAAAATAAAGTCACGCGGTCCAATTATGTCGAATTTCAAATCCAAGTCAAGAATTCTCTTCGACGGTATTTTGTTGAGAAGGGGTCCGTTGCTGTTGATGGCGTCAGTCTGACCATAGGAAAAGTGGCGGGGACAGTTTTTTCTATTTATCTGATTCCTTATACTCTCCAAGAAACCACGTTGGGCTTAAAAAAGTCAGGCGACTTGGTCAATATTGAGACCGATATTCTGGCCAAATATGTTCTGCGCTGATTGGATTTATCTCCTTTTTTTTGTTTAAAATCTTTTCCAAACCGAATTCAGTTTTTTGCTTTTTTTAGAAAGATGTTTTATACTATCAAAATAGCACCCAGATATCTGATTTTAATGAAAAATGTTGTTTAGTCGCATATGAATCGTTGGAGAAAATTCCCCACAGTATGGAATCTAGGGATAACCTTTGCGTTTATCCTGAACCTTTTTGTGCCTTTTTTAGGCTCTCTTGAAGTTTCTGCTCAGAGCGTCACCGCAGATTTTTCGCTTCCTCTTCCAAATCAAAGAGTTGAATTAACACCTTCGTTTTCACCGGTCATTTTGCGTGGGATGAAAGTCATTCCCGAAGATCCTTTTCGCTTCGATTTCATTGTTGAGCGGGGAGATTCAAGCTTGAATTCGAAAGAATTTAAGAAAGAATCCACTCGCTTGATCCGTTATTTTCTTTCTGCTTTAACGATTCCCGAAGAAGATCTTTGGGTTAATCTTTCGCCCTATGAAAAGGATCGTATCATCCCCGATGACTTGAGTAAGACCGAGATGGGCCGTGACCTTCTGTCGCAGGATTATTTGCTCAAGCAATTGACCGCTTCCTTGATGTATCCAGAAAGCTCGGTTGGAAAAGAGTTTTGGGAACGGGTTTATAGAAAAGCACGGGAGTCTTTCGGAACAACAGAAATTCCGGTGAATACTTTCCATAAGGTCTGGATTATTCCGGATCGAGCCAAGATTTATGAGAATGGCGAAAATGTTTTTATTGTGGGTGGGCATTTGAAGGTGATGCTCGAACAGGATTATTTGGCAGAGGCGGCACAGAATATTTCTAAAGAAGATAAGTTGTCGACGGATATCGTGCGCAAGATTGTGCTTCCGGCCATTGAGCAAGAAGTCAATGAAGGCAAACATTTTGAACGGCTACGACAGATTTATCATGCGATGATTCTGGCCACGTGGTTTAAAAGGAATTTGAAAAAAAGCC
>JANLHA010000358.1 GCA_024653845.1 Candidatus Omnitrophota bacterium
AGGGGCCCCTGGTCGTTTTTCTGAATAGATATCGTCAAAAAGGCCGTAATGTCGCGGTAGAATCTTTGGCCCGGACCGACCCCAACGAGCAATCGGCCATTCGCGAACTCATTTATCGCCATTCACAATTGGGTGGAGGTAGTGGCGATGTGCGTGAAGCGTTGGAGGAATATTTGAGCCAGCCGCGGCCGGTGGCCATTCCCGGTGGGATTGCATTAGATCCTTCCCAATTGAAAATTTATTCTCAAAAGGGCGCTGGTGCTTTGGGCACATCAACGGGCACGCCGATGGAGACCACTGCATCTTTTCCCTTAGAAATCGATGGCCTCATTCCTGTGATCATCAACATCACTCCGGTCTCTAACCCTCTTCTTTTGCTTGGAAATCATCAAAAAGATGAGGGCATGCCATTGGGATCTGTGATAAGATAATCCCCCATGGATCGCAAAAAATCCGTTCTTCTGTTGGTTCTTCTTGTCTTGGCGGCTTTTGCCAACATCCTCAGCCATGACCTCTTTGGGGACACCCAAAGCATTTTCCTCGAGAATACGTTTTATCGCAATCCTGCCCATATTACGCATCTTTTCCAAAAAGATTTCAATATGGATCCCACTTATTTGTCGACGACGTTAGAGGGCATTGCATTTTCAGGATGTATTTCTTATCGGCCTGTCACGGCGTTGAGTTTTTTTGCGGATTGGGCGTTGTGGAAAGACAAGCCTTATGGTTACGCGTGGGACAATATCCTTCTTCACATGTTAGTGACGATCGCTGTTTTTTATCTCATCTTGAGATTGACGGGGCAGGAGAGGTGGGCTTTCTTGGCCGCGGCGATGTTTGCGGTTCATCCCATTCAATCCGAGGCCGTCAACAACGTTGGGTATCGTTCCGACATGCTTTGTGCATTATTTTTTGTTTTGTCTTTCTTGAGTTATCTCCAATGGCGGCAGCGCTCGACGGAAAACAAAAAAGGAAACGCGTGGTTGGCGGCGTCTTTTTTGACGTTTCTTCCGGCACTTTTTTCGAAGGAAACCGCGGTTACACTGCCCGCGGTGATTGTAGCCTATGAATTTTTGCGACATCAGCGACTGACGCGCAGTTTGCTCAAGCCCTTTTTGGGTTTCACAGGCATCCTCGCCTTTTATTTTTACATTTACCTCGTCGTGATGCCGAGCCGGTATTATCCCAAATTTTTTCAAGTCGTGGAAAATTGGGGAACCCACTTCGTCGATGTCATTTATATTTTCTTCCAATATTTGAAAGCCCTTTTCTTGCCGTTTACGGTGAGCATTTTGCCGCCGCTTTATTTGCCTCAGGTGGATCCTGCGATGATCGGGATTTTGTTCGGCGGTTTCACTCTATTTATGATTCTCATTGTTATTTTTATCTTTAAGACAGCTCGTCCAGCGCCTTTGCTCGCCTTGGGAACGATGTGGTTTCTTGTGACGTATCTTCCGGGATCGCACTTGGTTCCTTTGCCGAATCCTTTGGCTTTCCGATTTCTCTATTTGCCGTCGATCGGATTTTTTCTGGTTCTTTCTTTCTTTGTTTTTCAGGCCATCTCTTGGCTTGAGAAGAAAAGTCCCAACATCCGTTGGTCATTCATTGTTCCGATGGCGTTGATTGGATGGTATTTGGTTTACACTATCCCCACAAATGAATATTTCAAAAATAATATTGTGGTCTGTCGAGAGATGGTCCGACGGTATCCGGACAGTTCAAGACCATATTGGATTTTAGGACTCAAAGCCTTGGAGCGTCAAAACCATGATCAGGCGATTGATTATTTTGAGAAATATCGAAAGACCCATATTCGCAGTCCATTTCATATCCAGCCTGATAAAGATTTCTTGACATATTTTATGTTAGGAAGGGCGTATGCCCTACAGGCCGAGAAGGCCGTCGCATTCTTAGAAAAGTCGATTGAGTTGAATCCGTCTTTTGCTGCAGGATATTTGGAGTTGGCGCGTATTCATATTTCTCAGAAGAAGTTTACTGAGGCCATTCAACTTGCCGAGAAAGCCATTGCGATCGATCCAGCATGGTCACCGGGTTATATCTATGTGATTCATAGTTATGTCGAGTTGGGGGAATTCAAAAAAGCCCAGGCATTTTTAGGGCAGGTCAAGTCATTGGCGCCATCGAATGCAGACGTTCAACAGGTTGAGCAATTTTTTCAAGAACGCAAGTTGCAACAACAGGAAGGTTTGTGATGAAAAATTGGATCAGAGGGTTGGTGATCGTTGTTTTAGTTGTCCTAGCTTACATGCCCATTCTCACCCATCCTGTTTTCAAGACGATGGATGATGAATATTCCATTATCCATAACGAATTGATCAAGGACGTGCGTCATATTCCTGAAATTCTCAAAAGCCCGTTTTTTGAGGGGCGTGCTTATTATCGTCCGTTGGTTTCCTTGAGCTTCATGTTGGACTACCATCTTTTTGGCCTTAATCCTTTTTTTTACTATTTGACCAATCTCATCCTTCATATGTTGATTTCTTTTACGGTTTGGGCATTGGCCAACTTTCTTTTAAAAAATCGTAATCTCGCGTGGGGTGTCGCTGTCCTTTTTGCCATTCACCCGATTCATTGGGAAGCGATTTCTAATATTCCGGGCCGGGCAATTCTTTTGTGCGCATTTTTTTACCTTAATGCGTTTTTGTGTTTTCTGCATGGACAGCAGAAGAGAGATTGGAGGTTTTTTGCGCTATCGTTGATATGTTTTCTTTTAGGATTATTGAGCAAAGAGTCGGCGGTTGTTTTTCCAATCCTTTTGATCTGGTATCAGTGGATCGTGAATCCGTCGAGAAAACCATTTCTTCAGCGATTTTTTGTTGTGATGCCTTTTATGGCCTTAGAAATCGCCTATTGGATTTGGCGAAAAAGTTTAGGGATGACCCAATTGTTTTTCTGGCGATCTTTTCAAGAGGGAGTGCTTGGATTTGTGACCTTCCTGTATAGTTTGGGGACGCATGTTCAGCTTCTCATTTTTCCTTTTGGCTTACAATTTGACCGCTCTCAAGAAGTCTTTCATAGTTTTATGCAGCCTGATTTTGTTTGGACAATTTTTGTTTTTTTGAATTTGATTGTCATCTTTGTAGCGACACTTCTTTTCATGCCTGCATTGATTCTTTTCTTTGTGGGGTGGTTTTTTATTGAACTTCTTCCGGTATCACAGATTTGGGTTTCGATTGGCGTGGCCCCTGGATACATTTCGACAGCAGACCATTTTCTTTATATCGCTTCGATCAGCTTTTTTATTCTGTTGGGGGTTGGGGTCGACTGGTCGTTAACATACCTCAAATCTAAGCGCTTGGTCACCTCGCCGACATTGACTCAATTATCGATTGCTGGAATTTATCTCATCTTCTTTTTTGGAACTCTTCAGCAGAACTTTTATTCTCGAAATGAGATTTCGATGTTTGAACAAACATTGGAGAAAGCCCCGTACAACACGCGGATCCGGGAGTCTTTGGCTTTGATTTACGCCAGAATAGGACGTTTTGAAGATGCCGAAAAACATTTTCGTCTCGTTGTTGAACAGGCGCCGTGGGATACTCGCGCTCAGATTGGATTAGGAAAATCTCTCGTCGATCAAAGGAAATTTTGGGAAGGCATTCAAGAATATGAAAGAGTTCAAAGCCCTGGGCCTTGGAAAGAATTGTTAGAGAAGAACACGGTGGCTGCCTACCGACTGCTAATTGAGCGTTACCAAAAAATGTTAAAAGAAGACTCCGATGACGCCCAAGTTTGGTACAGCCTTGGTGTTGTTTATTCCAAATCAGGAGAAGTGGATTTGGCGATTGAGTCGTATGAGAAGACATTGATTCTTCAGCCGGACTTTCAGAATGCGTTATTCAATCTGGCAGGCATTCATTATGGAGCGGGGGATTTTGAAAAAGCCAAACAGTATTATGAACAAATGTTAAGCTTGCCTGTAGAAGAGAATGATGAACTCCGGCATCAGGCAGAAATTCATCTTAAAGACATTTCTAGCCGGAGCGCTTCTCAATGACGCAATTTTTTCGTGATCATCAAAATCGTTCATTTATACGCGTGTGGTTGGCCCAGTTGATCTCGCAATTTGGAGATCGTCTCCATCAGATGGCCTTGATTGGGCTGATCGCGGAACGTTCGCCAGGTTCTGTTCTGGGATTGGCCAAAATCTTGGCATTCACGATCATTCCTGTTTTTGTCGTCGGGCCGATTGCGGGCGTATTTGTTGATCGATGGGACAAACGTCGCACTCTCGTTGTCTGCGACATCATTCGCGGTTCTCTCGTCTTGATGATCCCGATGATTTTTATG
>JANLHA010000363.1 GCA_024653845.1 Candidatus Omnitrophota bacterium
CTGTTCCCTGATCAAAATACAAATCCACAACGGGAATATTTTCGCGATCAATGTATTCCCAAATATTCAATTCCGTCCAATCCAGAAGCGGATGAATACGGACATGAGTTCCAGGTGCAAAATCCGTTTTGAATTGATTCCATAACTCCGGAGGTTGATCACCTACATCCCATTCGTTGTTGCGATCTCTCGGCGAGAAATATCGTTCTTTTGAACGGCTTCCCTCTTCATCCGCCCGGGCACCCACGATCACTCCGGTGTAGGGTTCAGTATTTTTGTCCAAATCATATTCGCCGGTTTGATGATTCATTCGATATCTTGGCCAATCACCAGCAAGGGTATGTTTAAGAGCTGTAGACTTGAGTAACTTGCAGCAAGTCATACGATCGACAGCTCCTTTAGGAAAGGTTTTTCCTGCCGCAAGAGCTTCTTTATTTTGTCCGACGACCATGTTTAATTTCCACTCACGCGCCAGGCGATCACGATACTCAATCATTTGCGGGATCTTATAACTCGTATCGATATGCACGAGCGGAATGGGTACGTGGCCAAAAAAGGCCTTGCGCGCCAGCCATAAAAGAACTGTGCTATCTTTTCCAATCGACCAAAGCATCGCCAAGCTTTTGAATTCACGATAAGCCTCACGCAAAATGAAAACGCTTTGAGCTTCGATCTGATCCAATTTATCCATTGTTTTCTGCATAGTTTGCCTCAATTTTATTATTTGTTAACTGGCAACTTCTTCGCTCACAATCGACCCGTCTGTTCTAGAATGAAAAACCAGTTTGTTGACGGGCCTCAGAGTTCGCTCAGAAATTGCCAGTTAACCTTTTTCTCTCTTAAAATGTAACCCGCACTCTTTTTGTTCCGGCTGTTCCCACCACCATCGGCCTGCACGAATATCTTCACCGGGCTTGACGGCACGCGTACACGATGAACAACCAATACTGACAAATCCTTGAGCATGCAAAGGATTAACATCGATATGATGCTCTTCGATGTATTTTCGGACATCATCCAATGACCAGTGTGCCAAAGGACTGATTTTGATCTTTTGGTTAGCATCGTCCCATTCAAAAACTTCCAATTGCGAACGCGTTAAGGCTTGCGCCCGCCGGAGTCCGCAGATCCATGCATCCACATTGGCTAAAGCTCGCCGAAGGGGCTCCACCTTACGCACACCGCAGCACATCTTTCGATTCTCAATGCTTTCATAAAATAAATTGATCCCATGCTTCTGAACCATTTCCTCAACAGCTTTGGTCTCAGGATAATAAATTTTAAATGTCATCGGATAACGTTTTTGTGTTTTTGCCAAAAGCTCATAGGTCTCAGGGAATAAGCGTCCAGTATCGAGAGTGAAAAGCTCAATTTTAGGCGCCACCTGAGCAATCATATCGGTAATGATTTGATCTTCTTCGCCAAGACTTGAAGCAAAGTTAACTCGAGAACCAAACTCATCATAGCTGAGTTTGATGATTTCAAGAGGTGTGAGGCCTTTGGTCTTTACTTTTAATTCTCCAATTTTTTTAAGAGGACTGTTCATATATTCAAATTTTTATCTTAGGAGGGTGGTGAGCAACTCCTTCGCTCACACGAACACCGTCTCCACTAGAATGAAAAAACTGTTTGAGGACGGTGTCCGGAGTTCACTCAGGAATTACTCACCACCCTCCATTTAAAACATAATCATCAAATCTCAAACATCAACGACTGATTATTTTTTCGTGCCCGATCACTGATCACTTCAAAGTTGAGCTTCTCCATACTTTCAGAAATTGTTTTATTGATATCTTGCCAAACCAAATCCATCGCATATCGAGATTTCGATGAAGGACGATCGATAAATTCTCCTCCATTGAAAGCAAAAAATATTTTTCCTAATTGGATTTCTCGAGGAGAAACTTTAAGACGATATCCGCCACTCTTTCCACGAGTGCTTTCAACATATCCCAAATCTTTAAGATGAAGCAAAATATGAGGTAAAAATTTTAATGGAATCTGCTGACGACGAGCAATTTCGTTGACTTGCATTGGCTCAACGTTAGGCCAATGCAAAGCTAGCTCTAAGATTGCGCGACAGGCATAATCCACTTTAGCTGAAAGATGAGACATTAAAGACTCCTCATTTACATTACCAATATGATCACAATAGTAAAGATAACATCCTTTTTCTTAATTGTCAAGAGTAAGGTGATCCACAATCCGAGCGCTTCCAGAAGGCATCGGATACTTCCTTAACTGATCTAGTCTTAGCCATTTATGAGTCCCATCTTCCACCGCATCGGTTTTTAATTGGCACTGCCATGCCTCCAACTTAACACGAAACTGAGTATAAAGATGCTGCACAGTGACCAGATGCTTCGCAGCAACCACATCTTGCCCTAACTCTTCTCTAACCTCTCGGATAATGGCTTGCCTTGGGGATTCCCCCTCTTCAATTTTTCCTCCAGGAAACTCCCAAAGATCTGCAAATAAACCGTTAGGCGGCCGTCTTTGAAGAAAAATTTTTCCGTTCTTTTCAATCACTGCGACAACGGCATGAATATCTTTTACGATAGACTTCTTGGGTGTCGGAATGATTTCCTGAATCCCTTTAGAATAAGCCACACATGTTTCCTTCACCGGACAAGCCAGACAAAGGGGTTGACGAGGACGACAAATCAACGCACCCAACTCCATAAGCCCCTGGTTAAAGAAACTCATGTTTTTCATAGGCATAACCTGATCTAAAAACTTTAAAATCTCTGGATCATGAGTAGGGGTGGCTTGGCCTTCCAAAGCCAACTGCCGCATCACCACACGACGAACATTGGCATCAATAATAGGCTCACGCTGATTAAAGGCAATACTTAAAACCGCGCCACGTGTATAAGGACCAAAGCCGGGAAGCCGTCTCATCGCTTCTTGATTCGACGGAATTTGACCCGCAAATTCTTTGACGAGCACCTTGGCGGCTTTATGAATATTTCGAGCACGCTGATAATACCCTAACCCTTGCCATGTCCGCAAAATTTTTTGCAGAGGAGCGCGAGCAACCGTCTGAACATCAGGGAATGATTTCAACCAGCGCCCATAATAAGGAATGACGGCATTTACGGTGGTTTGTTGCAACATCACTTCAGAGATCCAAATTTTATAAGGATCACCTGTGCGTCGCCAGGGCAAATCACGGGCGTTCTTGCGATACCAGGAAATCAAAGCGGGGGTGAAATTATTTCTTTTGGCCATCAATTAATCATTCTCAAAAATATCTCAACGATTCCCTCATCCTGCCCTATCGGCGAAGTAACGGAAATCTTAACATGAGGATATTTTCTCTGACATTCTTTAACAATTCTCGGAATGTCTTCATTAACATGTTTACCTGCATTGAGAAAATTCAAAGCCACAATCACCTCCGTCGCACCTTTCCGAATGCATTGCTCCACGCCCTGGGGAATGCTTGGAGATTCGATCTCTAAAAAAGCATATTCAACAATTGCGACAGATGTTTTCTGTCGCAATTTCTCAGTCAGAGATACAACTTCTTCTTTGGTTTCTAGCGAACGACTTCCATGGGAAACAATCAGAACGGATTTCATTGTTTAAATAATGATCTGAAGAGGCTGAGAGGATTTTTTAAGAAGAATTTCTTCACCAATAGGAAACGGGAATGAAAGATGTGCTCCATCCACAAAAACTTTTCCATCTCTCATTAAAGAGACAACTTTAATTTTTTGCGAAGGGACTAAGACCCCTCCCGTCAATTGGCAACGATGACCACTCCCCGGATAAAGCTCTCGAGGCTGATATTGAAAATGCGCACTCGTTAAGGGCAAGGTCTTTCCCCCTGCCGAATGAATTGCGCCCGTCGACCCCGCAGCCGTTGAAACCCAAAGTCCCGAACTCTTTTGTTCTTCTCTCTTCGAACCAATCACCAGGCCATATCGGCTCATGGCCGCGGGATTCGAATGACAAATGAGAATATCATTGAGGACATTGATTTTTCTCGACACCTTCGAAGAGTTTGAAAAAAGAGAAAGTTCAAGACGATTGACCACTTGAACTCGGGCTTTCCCAGACAAACACTGTTTCAGGATTCTTTCAAAATTTTCTCCTCTGGCAAAACAAAAACGACCAACACTTCGCTGGGGATCTGAATTCACTCCCAAAACCAACTGATGAACAACGTCCCGCGCTGCCTCTAAAAACGTTCCATCCCCCCCAACAGTAATGACAAAATCATGGCTTGCCATTTTAAAATGTTGTCCTCGATAGACCTTCTGATATTTCACATCGTACTTTTGCAAGTTCTTCTCAATTTCTCGCAAAGTGCGCTGATGATTTTCGTTAGTTTTCTTAAAGCGCTGCAAATCTCGGGCAGAAAGCTTCCATGACTTCAAGTGCTCTAAATAAATTTCATACGTCGTTCGTTTAGCGAGAATCAAAACATTAATTGGCTTTTTCATTTCTTCACCCACTGTGTTTTTTCTTGTAATTCTTTCATTGAAACAAAAATATGATTTGCTTTTTTTAAATACGAAGCTGGTAAGGACGTTGCTAACGCCAAGCATCTTAACCCAGCGGCTCTAGCTGACTGAATCCCCAACGGCGCATTTTCAATCACCACCGCCTCCTGAGGTCGAAGAGCCAGCTGTTTCAAAGCCAATTCAAAAGGCTCCGGGTGAGGCTTACCATGATGCACATCGCTTCCCGTGACAACCACTTCAAAAAGGTCATAAATTACCTCTGGCAAAATCTTATGGACTTCATGACGAGCAGTCCCCGTCACCAGGGCCAATCGGATCCCTTTTCGATGCAAATCTTTTAGAAAACTTCGTGATCCCTGAATAAATCTTGATTTGACAATTTTCTTAAAAAGTTCTTCTTTCTTTTTCAAAAGACGCTTAGCCTCTTTTTCCTGATAGGGCCGTCCTTTTTCTTCAAAAATTTCTTTCACACTCCAAAGACCACGCTGGCCTTCTCGAATATAAACACTGTGATGAGACACCTCGACCCCAGCCTCATGAAATATTTTCTTCCAGGCTTTAAAATGATAAGGCATGGTGTTGGTGATAACACCATCCATATCAAAAATCACCGCATTAACAGAAAATTTAATTTTACTCATGTTTTAAGGTGTATATTTTCCCATCGAATGAGCAGAAATACAATTCCTGATTTTGATCCACGCCAAACGAAGAAATGTACAAATTTGGGCCATGAAAGATCTGTTCGTTTTTGGCTTGACCGCGCTCATCAAGAGTCAGCGCCCAAATTCGCCCGGAAACAAAATCTCCATAAATATATTTACCATAAAGTTGTGGAATACGTTGCCCTCGATAAACATATCCACCCGTGATTGATCGTCCTTGATCTTGAGAATATTGCCAAATGGGAAGTTCTAACCCTTTTCGAGAACAATCTTGCGGCGGATTGAAACATTCAGTCCCCTCCATAATGTTCCAACCATAATTTTTCCCCTTCTCGATGATATCAACTTCCTCCAGTGGTTTGTCTTGCCCCACATCCCCCGCCCAGAGTTCGCCTGTTACAGGATCAAAACTAAATCGCCAAGGGTTGCGCAACCCATACGCATAAATTTCCTCTCGCCAAGCCTCTTGATTTCCAACGAATGGATTATCCGATGGAATTCCATAAAGACGGTCCGCTGAAGGACGATCGACATCAATACGAAGTATTTTTCCCAAGAGTGTGCCCCGATTTTGCCCATTGCCGTGAGGATCCCCACCGGACCCGCCATCACCCAACCCAATATACAAATATCCATCAGGACCAAAGGCCAATTGTCCGCCGTTATGATTTCCATAAGGCTGAAGGATTTCCATAACAATGGCCTGAGTTGCTGGATCAACGGTCTTTTCATTTGGCCGAAGATGAAATCGCGCAACAATACTTCGTCGAGGATCTTTTGCAGAATGATAAACAAAAAAATACCCGTTCTTTGCAAAATCAGGATGAAATGCCAATCCTAAGAGTCCTTCTTCCATATGTCCCGTAAAAACCCGGTCTCGGATATCTAAAAAAAAATCTGCCTTCGCAATCTTAGGGTCATTGGGAAAGACCCAGACAATTCCCTTTTGTTCAACCACAGCAAGTTGGTTGTTCTGATCAGGGACAACCTGAAAATCAACAGGCTGCTCAAATTGCAAAGATGGGAAAGCCACCTGGGGATGGATATTGACGGTATTCACGGAAGAAAGTTCGGCCTTAAACAATTCCATTGATATCTCTTTCCGATTGAACATCAATAAAAGGGCAAGCACAATCCCAAGCAAGAACAGCATGAACAATTTAATTTTCATTTGATGACCCTATAGGACTTCTGGATTTTACCGAGAGATCTCCATCGAATAAAATGGAGCTTGATGAAGTTGTCCGTTTAAAGATTTGATTTCTTCGTCTTTCTGTCGAAGGGACGCAGCAAAGTCCGCCAACTTGATTCGATAAACCTGGTTGATCCCTTCCATCTCCTTGCTCTTCTTTGTAAGACTTTCAATCGATCGATCCTTTTCGGCAATGATCCGCTGGACAAGTTTCAAACGTTCATAAACTTCTTGGAATTGCAATTCAAGCAATTGAATCTGTTTTCCCCTTTCCATCAGTTGCTGATCTCGTTCATAAACATCCATCGTCAAACTTGTGACTTTCCGAGACAATGCCGAAACTCGTTGATCAAGGTCCTTCATCTTATTTTGTAATACGTCAAAATCTGCAAGGGCTTTTCGGACAGCATTGTTTTCGTTTGGAGAAATATTTTGAGGATGAAGTTTTCGATGAATATCTAGACGCTTTTTGGCAATCACCTGTAAATTTCTCCTTTGATAATTTTTAAGATGATCTTTGAGTCCTTGCTGATATTTACGGAATTCGTCCAATATTCCCTGCGGTTTTGAAACCTTTTCAATTCTTCTGTAAAATTCTTCCGCGAGCGCCTCAATCTCAGATTCCTCTGCTCTAAATTCTTCTTTGAGACGGCGTAACGATGAAGCCATCTCCTCTTGGGGAGACATCTCGTCAAAAAAAGAATTCATCGTACGAGAAAAATAATCCAATCTTTCCGACAAAAAACGACAATAATTCATTAAATCCAAAACTTCTTGATAAAAAATACGCTCAGATTCATCGGCGGTCTCAATCATTTCTTGAAATTCATCGTGGAGAGACAAGTCGGTTGGGTCAAGAACCAAAGCATGGATTAATGAAGAACTTGACGAACCGGTTGTAGATTTTTCTGAAGAAACTTTTTTTTGAGAAGAAATAGATGAATCAAGAATAGCCCAAGACAATGAAGAATGTGCAAAGAAAATGATGGTAAAAAAGATGCACTGTTGAAAATGTCGAAGATGCATAGGGAATACTTAGAAATAGATAGTTTTTTAAAAGATGCCAGATTATAACATCGAGGGTTGTGGGATTCAAGGAAGACGAAAGATCAATCGTGCTCGGGTTCCTTGCTGCGGGAGATTATCCAAATTGATGAATCCATGATGACTGTGCATGATGGTGCGGGCAATTGATAAACCTAAACCAACACCTCCCGAGCCACGGCGAGTTGTAAAAAACGGTTCAAAAATATGAGACATCAGGTCTTTGGCAATGCCTGGGCCATTATCTTCAAAATCAACAATAACCACTTTTTCTCCCAGCTTCAAAGATTGACTTGGCTGACCTTCTGCCCATTTAAAATTCTCATCAGAGACTTCTTCCAAAGATGTTCTTATTTTTAAAATTCCCCCTTCATTCATAGCTTCAATCGCATTCAAAATGACATTGACCATCACTTGTTCGACCCGATTGCGATCCATCCTCAGTAAAGGAATATTCTTCCCATATTCAATCATCACCTGAATTCTTTTATATTGGCATTGAGGATGGAGCAACTTGAGGGCCTGTTTTAAAACATCATTGATATTTTCGTCATTAACTTGGAAAACAGATAAACTTGAGAAATCTAAAAGATCTCGAATGGCTTGATCAGCTTTCTTTGCGGCTTCCCTCATTGTCTGAAGTGCTTCCCTGACCTCTTCTTTTTGATCACGAGTTTGCGTTAAAAGAAATTCAATGCCATAAAGGATGGTAGCCAAGGGATTCTTGACCTCGTGAGCCAATCCTGTAGCAATGCTTCCAACGGTCGTCATTTTTTCAGCTTGGATAAGGAGAGTTTGGGTTTCTTTAAGCCTTTGATAGGCTTCTTTCAATTCTTTTTCAATGGAAGATTCTTTTGGAGGGATTGTGGTCATTTCTGTGATTATTATACCCTCGAAAGAGGAGAAAAACACGGCGAATTTATAAATACACTAGCGATAAGAAAGTTCAGGAATATTGGCGCGGATCCATTCGGCTTCTTGCCCATCTCGATTGAGATTGAGATATTTTTCATAATAATGAACAGCTAAAACATTGTCCCCTGACAACTGCGCAGATCGTCCTGCCAAATAGTACGCCTTACTCTCAAAAGGATTGATCGCTATCGCCTGTCGGAACTGGCGATAAGCATCCTCATAATGCCCCGCATCAAAATACAGATCTCCTAACTTCATGCACAAATGAAGATTCTCCATGCCTGTAAGGATAATTTTTTTGAAATAACTTATAGCTTCTTCTTTTTTGCCTTGTTGTACCAATAAATATCCCTGTGCTTCTAAAAAATAATTTCTAACAATCGGAGAATCCCAAATCTGTAAAGATTCTTTGAAGTTTGTAATGGCCTGTCCATAGTCCCCTTTTTTCAAATAAGCAAGACCAAGATATTCTTTGAGGACAGCAGATCTCTGATCAATTGTCAAAGCTTGCTGGTAATTCGTAATAGCAGCCTCGGCCCGGTCAAGATGTTCAAGATTGATCCACGCCATCTTTTTAAGAATTTCAACACGCAAATTATCATTGGGTTCCAAATGCAATGCCGATTTATAAAGTTCAAGGGCTTGAGCAAATTCCCGCTGATCTTCCATAAATTGGCCAATAACAAAATATGTTTCCGGATTTTCGGGAAACAATGCAAGATATTCTTTTGCAGATTTTTGTTGATTAGAAAATTGTTCGAAAATACGCCCCAAAACTTCGTATTGATCATGAGCGTCTTGCAAAGAAGGGCCCAACTCCAGAGCCTGAACAGCAAAGGGTAAAGCATTGTTCTGAATTTTATTCATATCGTAATGGCTCCCGAATTGGTAAGCCTCAATCACGTAAATATGACTCATTCCTAAATATCCCAGAGGTGACCATGGGAACTTCTCAATAATCTCTAGAAATTTTTGCTTGGCTTTCACAAGGTCATCCGGAGAGCCCCGGTATTTCTCCACAACTTTTTTACCTTGCTGAAATAGTGGTAATGGATGTGGGGTAAAAAAAGCATATGTGGGAGAATTGAAGGCTAGAAGTCCTGCAAAAACCAAGATCAAAATCATTTTACGCCGCATGTTACCCTTCCTTTCTCATTCTAACTTCTAAAGAAAGTGTAACATGTGGCTTTTTTAAAAAACAACCCCTTGGGGTAAAATTGTCATATCTTATTTATTAACAATGACTTGTATTATCTTAATTTAGAAGCAATCAAGCTGGTAAGGTCATAGGCCCCATTTCGATTGAGATGAAGGCGGTCGGAATAAAGAGCAATATCTTGGATTTGGTCCTGAAAACGCAAGAGATGAATTTCAGGGAATTCTTTTTGCAAGGATGATAAAAATCGCTCATACCCCTCAATCACTCCAAGCTTGCTATAAAGCGAATACCAATCTTGAGACAATGTCGGGACAACATAAAAGATCTGGATATGATTCTTTCTCGCCAAATTCAAAATTTTATCAAGATTCGACTTCGAACTTGGAGACACTCTGAAACGGTATTTAAAATTAACATCCTCTTCTCGAGCAGATTCCGCCAACATTTCATTCTCATGCGGGGCATAGCGGCCGCGGTCCGCAATCACACCATGAATAAAGCTTTCAATTTCCTTTGAATTCAAGAAGGATGGAATTTTAAAATTCTGTAAAACTTCCCGATAAAAATATTGATGTTTCAACGAAGGAACTTGGAACTTAACCCCTTCGGCCCATCCAAATTCTTCCATCAGTTGCATGGCATTGTTAAGCTTCAGGTCATACATATATTCAGGAGCTATTTTTGATAATGATATTGTCTCAACCTGAAAAGCCAAAACCAGATATTTCGGCACATGCGAAGAATTCTCTAGGTAATTTTTAAAAAGGCAATAGGAACCAAAAATCCCATGAGCGCTGTATGTGGCAAAATTGAATGCTCGCAAATGAGCCTTCTCCTCAATGAGCTGGGGTATAACACCGCTGACAAAGTAAGAATCTCCAAGAATAATGACGTCAAAAGCTTCTTGGGTCGTGTTGGCGAATTCGTTCTTGATTTTGATACGAAAGCCGTCCAAACCCCG
>JANLHA010000367.1 GCA_024653845.1 Candidatus Omnitrophota bacterium
CCGGCGATAAAGTCGATATTGATATTGCGATTCTCAAGAAGCTCTTTGCGCAAAATGGTGGCCATGCACCCAAGGAGTCCAATCATCACCGGCCGCCCATCGCGGTCATGACGAATGTCATGAATGCGCCCATAAACCTTCCGATGCGCATTCTCGCGGATCGCACAAGTGTTGAGCATGACAATATCCGCCTCCAGCTCACTTTTGACAAACGCATAATTCTCCTTCGCCAAAATGGCCTTGACGAGCTCGGTGTCGTACTCGTTCATTTGGCAACCGTAGGTCTCAATATAGATGAGATTCCGTAACGGTCTGCCGCTATTTGAGTTAGATCGCATTTTGCCTCCAAAAAATACCTGTCAAAAGGTGGTAATAATTCGACGGATTCTATTTTCTTATGCTTGATGATGACCCTTTTAAAAATACATTGCAGGGCCTCTTTTTGCTGGATGGCATCCAGCTTCTGCTTTGTCCGCTTGCCGTAGCCGTCTTCTACAATGGCCCCCAGAATGTGCTGTAAGGCGTCTGTCCGCTCTTTCTCGATGATCCTGGCGTTGATGCCCCGTATGTCCTTCTTGATACGCATTTCCTCGGCCCGGATATCAATGCACTTGTCTTTATAAACGTCTTTGGTGAACATCTTGTCCAGATACGCATCGAGCATTTCAGACTGTTTGCTATAATTCTCTTTCAGTCTGGCATCGGCCTCTTGTTTCTCTCTGCGTAAATCTTCGTCATTGATGATAATGTCTTCTTTCGATAACTGATCGGCCCGTTGTTCCTTGACGTTGTGATGCTCGCAGAGGATTTCCAAAATTGCTTCAATCTGTGATTCGATCACATCAGATAAAATACCTTTGGCGTTGCAGTCAATGCCGTGCTGGTGCTTGGCGTCGCAACGGTACCAGCGTTTCTTCTCGCCTGTCTTATGGCTGGCGATATTCGACGCCCCGCGGAATTTAAAATCACACTCCCCGCAGAAAAGGATTCCGGTTAACGGATAAATCCGAATGCTTTTTCGGTGAAGCCTGCCTTTTCTGTTGTTGTCCAATTTGCGCTGGACCTTTTCCCAATCCGCTTTCTCGATCAATGGCTGGTGTTTGCCTTTGGCAATGACCACTTTGGCCGGGTCGTTCTTGACGTACTTTAAACCTTTGCGCGTTTTCTTGATGGGGTCATAATGATATTTATTCCAGACCAGATCACCGATGTATATTCTGTTTCTTAAGATGTCCCTCACAAATTTACTATGAAACCGCCCGCCGCCCCGTGATTTTGTCCCTTCGGCGTAAAAATATCGTGTGATCTCAGTGGTGCTTTTGTTGCCCAGATACATTTCATAGACCAGCTGCACGATCTTCGCTTCTTCCGGTTCAATCTCAAGCAGTTTGGCCTGCTTGTTGTATTTGTAGCCGAACGGGGCGTAGCGTGAACCCTGCCAGTTCCCGTTCTGCACGCCTTTGATCATGCCGGGGAAAACCCGCTCCTTGATTCGGTTGCGCTCGAATTCGGCAAAGGCGCCCAATTGCTGGAACATCAACCGGCCGGATGAATCGGTCGTGTCAAATGGTTCGCTGGCTGATTTGAAGTGAACATCGAATGTTTCCAATTCGGTGCGGATATTTTCCAGATCCCTCAGGCGGCGGCTCAGGCGGTCGATCTTGTAAACGAGGATCAGGTCAAATTTTTTCTTCCGGGCGTCGTTGAGCATCCTTTGCAGACCGGGACGTTCGAATTTATAGCCCGACATGTCATCGGTGTAAAGGTCGAAGAT
>JANLHA010000369.1 GCA_024653845.1 Candidatus Omnitrophota bacterium
CCGGCGAGCCATAACGATGCGTGGGAGCAAAATATCCCGTGGTTTGATATCCCCACGACCCATAAAAAGGATGCTCCATCACCGGCATCAATTCCACATGAGTAAAGCCCATGAACTTGACATACTCCACCAACTCTTTAGCCAATTCGCGATAGGTTAAAAAACGATTTTCCTCGACCTTTCGTCGCCATGACCCTAAATGAACTTCATAAATGGATATCGGTGATTCGAGGCTATTCAATCGGGCCCTCTTCTTCATCCAATCTTGATCTTGCCATGAATAATTCAATTGAGCGACGGAGGATCCCGTCTTGGGGGGAACTTCTGTAGAGAACGCAAATGGATCTCTTTTATCGACTTGGTAGCTGTTATGATTTGAGGTAATAAAATACTTATAGAGCTCTCCTGCTCCGATTCCAACGATGAATCCTTCCCAAATTCCCGAAGAATCCCATCGTGCATGCAAAGGGTTGGCATTACGGTCCCATCCATTGAAATCTCCAATGACAGAAACGCGTTGGGCATTCGGGGCCCAGACCGCGAAATGCGTGCCCTTCACCCCATCGATGTCCATGACATGGGCACCAAATTTTTCGTAAAGCCGAAAATGATTGCCTTCTTTAAAAAGATAAATGTCGTGGTCAGTCAGAAGACCACACCCATAAATCATTTGACCTTTTTTCATCATCAATAGACACCAGATAAGATTGAATTTGACATTATTTTATATCATTTTTTTTTAAATCATAGATAAATCTCGGCTATCTTGGAAGAAATAGGGTAGGATCTGACATCGGAGGCGTGAAGTAACGTCCTTGTCCCGCATCGATTCCTAATTCACAAAGGATGTGGAAATCTTTTGCGGTTTCAACACCTTCAGCGATAGATATGATGTGGTTCTCCTGACAAAAAGCGATCAAAAATTTCAAAATGCTTTTACGAAAAGGATCCTGACCAAGATCTTGGATCAAAGGCCGATCAATCTTGATGTATTCTGGACGGGTTTCCATAATGGACTCCAAACTGGCATATCCACCTCCCACATCATCGAGAGCAAATTTAAATCCTTCCCCGCGGTATTTTTCAAGACGCCTAAAAAATTCTCGAAAATTTCGGATTGCCGAATGTTCTGTAATTTCTAGAATCACCTGCTCAGGACGAACATCATGTTCAAACAGCAATTTATGGATAGATGAAATGTTTGCATATTCGATAAAGTATGGAGTGCAATTTAGAAATATCTTCTGAGAATCAATTCTCTTAGATAATTGGGTGAGTGCTTGCTTCCAGACGGAAAGCTCCAGATCAAGATAAAAACCATGACGCAGTGCTAATTGAAAAAGTGTTGCGGGCTGTAACAAGGGCATACTTCCATCCAAACGAGTTAAAGTTTCGACCCCTAAAATCTTCATGGAAGGGAAATGATAAATGGGTTGGAAATGAGGAATGATCAGCCCTTCATCACGAATTTTTTTCAATTGAGTAAGGGCCTCGACTGATGCGGCTTGAAGCAATTCAGATTGTTGGGTCCGACGGATCACCGCCTCCATACGCGCGACCAACTCTTCATGTTCACAGGGTTTTGAAATGAAGTCATCCGCGCCAAGAGAAAGTCCTTCCACGCGATCCCCCGATAAACAATGCGCACTTAGCATGATGATCGGAATATGACGCGTAATTTTTTCTTCTTTCAACTTCCGGCAAACCTCAAAACCATTCAGATCAGGTAAGACAATATCCAGCAGAATGAGGTCAATATCGTGGGAAATTTTCTTGAAGGCTTGTTGAGCTGTATAAGCCACCTCAACTTGATACCCACGCATCTCTAAAAGAAGGCGCAACATTTGCGTGAGATCTTTTTCATCATCGACTAATAGGATCGATTTTTGCCGCGGCCCCGAAGCTTGGGTCATGAGGATTTCTCCTTTTCCAGCTGTGGGATAAGTGTCGATTTCAATCATTAGTATAGCTTGCAGAGCTACCTGAATCTACAGAAGAAATGACTAAAAGCACTTCCCACCGACGGGTCGTATTTCTCACAAAATACAATCTATCAATAACTTATAGCAATATAAAAGGCTTTAAGATACCGCTTCCTTACAGGAGGGAAAAACAATAAAAACTACTTACGCAAATGCTGTTCAAAAGAATATGGGATCCCTTTTTCTACCATAGTTTCGCTATCAGATATTTTACGGAAATGAGAAAAATCTTGAGGGAAAAAAGTGTCGCAGTGGAAATCTTGATGAATTCGAGTGAGATGAATTTGAGAACATGCAGGATACGCCATGGATTGTTGAAAAACTTGAGCGCCGCCAATGATAAAAATATTCTCGATTCTTCCTTGCAAATTTTGCTCACAATATTCTAAAGCATCTTCCAGTTGAATAAATTTTCTTACACCTTCGGGAAACTCAATTTTCTCTTGGCGGCTCAAAACAATATTGATTCTTTGCGGAAGAGGCCGAAATTTTTCTGGGAGAGATTCCCATGTGCGTCGCCCCATGATCACCACATTCTTTTTCTGAGGATCCTTTGTGGTGGTAGTGATATTCTTGAAATGTTTCAATTCGCCCGGAAGACTCCAAGGCAGAAGACCATCTTTTCCAATTCCAAATTTTTGATCGACGGCAACAATAAGAGAAAAAGGAATCATACGGCGATGGGGAATTTGATGAAAGAGTCAAACTGATAATTGAGCAACTCAATATCTTCGTAAGTCATCTCGAATGTTTTCTTCGGAGCAAGTTTCAGTCGAGGCAAAGGCTTAGGTGTACGCTCCAACTGCAATTTCAAACCATCCACGTGGTTCAAATAAATGTGTGCGTCCCCTAAGGTATGAACAAAAATTCCTGGCATCAAATTGCATTCCTGTGCCATGATGCTCATCAAAAGGGCATAACTGGCAATATTGAATGGGACTCCCAATGCCACATCCGCAGATCGCTGATAAAGCTGGCAATCCAAGCGCCCATTGACTACATAAAATTGAAAAAATGCATGACATGGGGGCAAGGCCATTCGATCAAGATCAGCCACATTCCAGGCGCTGACAATGATCCGACGAGAATCCGGATTTTTCTTAATCATGTCGAGAGCATTTTGAATTTGATCAATGTGTGTTTTACGATAACTGCGGCTGGATTCGTCCCATTGAAATTTTTCCCACTTCCTCCACTGATATCCATAAATTGGGCCCAACTCGCCAGCTTCATTGGCCCAGGCATCCCAAATGGGCGTATGCTGTGTAAGCCCGTCGTGAATATTGGTAGACCCTTTTAAAAACCATAAAAGCTCTCTGACCACCGCAGAAAACAAGACCTTTTTCGTCGTCAAAATGGGGAATCCTTCCCTCAAATCAAATTTCATCTGATGACCAAAGACCGAAACCGTTCCCGTTCCGGTGCGATCATCTTTTCTTTCCCCATCCTCGAGAATATGTTTAACAAGGTCAAGATACTGCTTCATTTTTGATCATTCCCAGCTATTTCAATTGCCACATCTTTTCCCGATATTCCTCAACCATTCTCTGAGTATTAAAAAAAGCACTCTGTGCCACGCAATGAATCATTTTATCAATCCATGGGCTATCAACATTCACCTTACCTTGGGAAAGCGTTTGATAATATAACCCTACCACCTCTTCGAGCCGATCGTATAGCGCCTTGCTGTCTTCATCCAACCTCAAGTTACGCTCATCTCCGATCTCGGAGCCGTGATGTTCATAACCAAAAATCCAGCCGATGTCTTTGTCTGCCGCTTCCACAACCCATCCGTCGAGCGTACTCAACTGCAAAACCCCATTATGAATGGCTTTCATTCCGCTGGTCCCCGAAGCTTCAAATGGAGGCAATGGGTTATTCAACCACACATCAACTGAGTTTGTTAACAATTTCCCAAAAAAGGTATCGTAATTTTCCAAAATCAAAACCCGTACCAAATCCTTGTAAGGATTGAGTTGGTCGATATGGTCTAAAATCTCGTCGATATGAGCAGCGCCAATATTATCATTTGGATGGGCTTTCCCAGCGAGAATGATCTGAAGCTGTCCATACTTTTGGGCCAATTGAATGATTCTTTCAACATTATGAAAAATTAACGCAGGACGCTTGTATCCAGCAATTCGACGAGCCCAACCAATTGTAAAAATATCTTCACTCACTCGCCAACGATTAAGAATGTTCATCAAGTTACGTTTATTGACTTGATGCGCTTCAAAGATATCCGCACGAAATTTAGAATTTGAACTGAGTGTCATGATTTCTTTAAGATTCTCGGGATGAGCACGCCAATCACCGAAGGCTTTCGAGTATTTATCAAAAAGATTCTGAAAACTTTGCGAAGTCCATGTATGCGTATGAACTCCATTCGTAATCGAACCTATCTTCTGAGCGTACTGCGGAAACTGCAGACGCATGACTTCCCCATGCTTGGCTGCGACGGCATTGACTCGACTACAATTGTTCAGCGACATGTATGTCAAATTGATCTGATGAGCGTGCGGAGACTCTTTCCCAAAGATCTGGGCAGCCTCGACGTATTCTGGCTTTAAAATTTTGTTAATATCTTTGATCTCAAAACGGTCATGGCCAGCGGCTACAGGCGTATGACAAGTAAAAACAAACTTGTCCCGATATGAATTCATCTGGCTTTTGTCTTCCAAGTTGATGTACTTCTCAAGGATTGCAAAAGCCGCGTGTCCTTCGTTCAAATGATAACAATCCACATGATAACCAAGAGCTTTGAGGGCTTTCATCCCCCCCACGCCAAGAATCAATCGCTGAAAAATTTTCCATAAAACATCATCGCTGCGGTATAACTGATCAGTCAATCGTCGGAAAGGGAGCTTCCCATCTTCTCTTCCAGATCGGTCTTGATTCTCTTCAAGATTCGAATCCAGTAAAATCAAAGGGATGGCTTTTGTTTTATCAAAACTATATACATAATATTTCCATAACCGAAGATGCAGCGGCCCTTGCTGTGTATCAATCGTCACGATTTTCTTCAGAGGCACCAATCCCGGATACGCCCAGGGGTCCCATTCAAGTTCATCAGGGACCTGACCACGTTTATACCAAAATTTTTGTTTGAAATACCCTTTGTTCCATAAAACGCCAATTCCAACGACTGGACACCCTAAGTCGGCGACACTTTTCATCGTGTCTCCCGCTAAAACCCCCAGCCCGCCCCCATAAATTGGGATATCCAACATCTTATCAATTTCCACCTTAAAAAGATAATCACAAAGCCAATAATTAGAGAAAACCTCATGTTTAAAGAATTGATTCTTATCATTCATGGGTTGACTCAAACTGAAAGAATTGTAAATGCTCGGGGCAAGACCATATTCCATGGAAAAGTAAGCAATGGATTTCTGCAAAGAAGACAATTGAGTCTCGCTCTCAAGGATCGGCGACAACGGAAATCCAAAATAACTCTTAAGATTGATATCCTGTCGATATCGAGATTCATACTGCTCAATGTCTTGAGTAAATTCTTGGAAGGTATATTTTTTATCAGCCATAATAAGTGTATCGCTTTCCTTAAATATTATTAATTTAAAGAATTAGTATAACAAAAACTTTCCAATCATCCTACTCTTTCCTCTCAAAATCTCCGCTCTTGCCTACTGTCTTTTTCAAAATCTTGATGTCCGAAATCACCATCCCTTTATCCGCCCATTTCA
>JANLHA010000372.1 GCA_024653845.1 Candidatus Omnitrophota bacterium
ACAAACGGTTCTCTCCCTTTTAAAACAGTGAGTTTATCAATCTCATAGATAGCTTGATATTTGTTTCCAAAAGCGGAGCGATAATTGACTTTCTTTTTATCTTGGAAAATGAATCCGACTTGTTTGATTGCCAAAATCTCTTGTTTCAATTTATCCATCAGCTCTTGATTCTGACGGTCCTGAGCAATTCGGAAAAGATAGGCTAATGCAAAAATCTTTTCCTTACCGTCTGGATATCGGCTGACATATTGCTGAAAGATATTGCCAGCATCGGTATAATCAGGAACCGAAAAATAATATTCCCCTTCTGCAAAAAGCGATTTGCGCGCGTATCCAGAGTGTGGATGATGGCGCACAACAGAACGATAATACATAAAAGCAAATTCAAATTCTCCTCGCTTGACAGCCGTACGTCCTTGAGAATACAAATATCCAGCATCTCCAGCCGTCGTCGGTGGAATGGCTACAAACAATACAAAGACAAATAAACACAAAAGAATTCTCATGGACGAGCCCTCCTCATAATTGCAGTCTATTAAACATCTTTAACTAATATAATGCCAGGCCATAGGGTTCGCAATAGAAAGTATGAGTTTTTCTAAGGGAAAGAACTTAGATCAAGCCTGATCCCAAAAGAATGGCAATCGAGATTAACAAAAGCGCGACAATTGCCTGTATCGTTTGCAGCGTGACTTTCGTCAAAAATCGGCTTCCTATAAATACGCCAATGAATGCCGAAAAAATAGCAGTGGTAAGCACCAGCCAATATTCCAATATATTGGTTTGAAATAAATTCTGGCTATAAACAGAAAGTCTTGAGAAATCAACAATGCAAGCAATGACAACGCCTGTTGCTAAAAATTGTTCTTTGCTCAAATTGCATTTTAAAAGAAACATGCTTCGTAACGCACCCTGATGCCCCGAAAGTCCACCCAAAAATCCGCTCAACATGCCTCCCAAGGATAAAAATTTTGGAGGAAGACTTAGATTTTTAAAGCGGGGAATCGATTCTAAAATGACAAAAATGATCATCAGAATCGCAATGGTCAACTTGATTGGCATGATGATCATCTCTCTTCCCCAAAATTGATATGTCAAAATTGGCGGAAATTTCTCCAGAGAAAAAAGAATTTGAGCTCCCCAAAAAGCTGCAACCAATGCGGGTAAACCAAAGCGCAAAACAATGCTCCAAGAAGCACTTCTCCACAACAGAGCCAATTTCAAAAGGTTACTAGAAAAGTGCACGATGGCGGTCAATGCAATTGCCACTTCGACGGGAAAGAAAATTAAAAATGCAGGGGTGAGAATTGTCCCCAGTCCAAATCCCGAAAAAAATGTCAAACACGACGCCAACAAGGACACAACAATAATGATAAAAATTTCCAAGATCATTCTCCCCTGAACAGACTAACTTGCAGGTTCCACCTTATTCATTTCGCTAATCATCCGGTTCCAGGATTTCTGAATCTGTTCGACAACATTGCTGTTCTTCATTTGTTCTTTCTCTTTCTCAAGAGATTCTTTAAATTCTCGCGCGATGATCGCATCAGGAATGGCATCGATGATTTCATATGTTTTCTTTTTGTCGAGCGAATGGATATTGCGGACAGCGTGTTCCTTCGTCATCTTATCGATAATGCCATATCGAGTTTTCAACGGGGCGGGCAAATCTTTGATGATTTTGTAAGTTTCGGCATATTTTTTCTTAAACTTTTCCTCATCCATTTTATTCAACTTATCGATATTTTTCTTTTTTAATTTTTCAATATCGGTGGTGGCAACAAATGCTTTGGCCAAAGTTTTAAAAGTTGCTGATATGATTTTGTCTTCGTTGCTAGCCTTAGGCTGGGCAAAGGCTGCACGAGAAAAACACAAAATCAAAACCATCATGACAAAAATTTGTTTTTTCATCTAGTCCCCTTATTTAATTTTTCGTATGATCTTTAATAAAATGGAGAGCCTCACTAAAGGCACAAAAAAATCTTGGATGTCTTCTTAAGGAGAACTGAAAGATATTAGGACAACTTTTATGGATTAAAGTTCCTCGCAGCGAGGATACCATCGATCAAATAATATTATAATGTTGTAAAACAATCCTTGATCGATTTAACGATATCGCCTTGTTCTTGATTTTTTAGCGTCGGATAAATCGGGATCGATAAAGATTGTTGCTGCGCCAAGTCTGTGCATGGGAAAGAACCCAAGGCGAAGTAGTTATGCAATGGCTTAAAAACGGGAAGAGCACAATGAATTCCCCGTTGCTCCAGGAATTTCATCAATTGATTCCGAGAAGACTTCTTGCATTTGATAACATACCGAAAATAAACATGATCATATCCTGTTCGAGGCAACGGCAATTGCAAAGGGCATCCTTTCAATGCCAGGCAATAAAAATCGGCAATTTCTCGCCGTCGTTTTAGAAAATGGTTAAGCTGGGACAACTGGCTTATTCCTAATGCAGCCTCAAGATCTGTCATTTTATAATTATAGCGGACTTTGTAACCCTTCTTTTGGTCATAATCGCGTAGATCTTTTATCTTATCTAACAAACGCTGAGAATTTGAAACAACCATTCCTCCTTCGCCGG
>JANLHA010000380.1 GCA_024653845.1 Candidatus Omnitrophota bacterium
AGAATCGAGTCGAGTTTTGGCGATTCGCGGAAAAGTTGTTCCTGCAACATTAAGCAATGTTCATCTTGTCGCCGAGTATATGGATGGCTCGATCCGACAAGGCGAGGCTGATATCCCTAAAGTGGGACGGCAGATCAAAAGGGTTTTTTTAAATCCTGTCAACCCTCCGGCGACGGGAGAAGCGTTAGAAGCCATTGCTGAGGCGGACATTATTGTTCTCGGCCCCGGGAGTTTGTATACGAGCGTCATTCCCAATTTGGTGATTGATGGAGTGGCGGAGGCCATTACAAAATCTTCGGCTTTCAAAATTTATATCTGTAATGTGATGACGCAAGCAGGGGAAACAGACCGATACAAAGCGAGCGATCATATCAAGGCGATCATGGATCATACCAATCCTAAGATATTGAATGCTTGCTTGGTCAACAGCGCCGAAGTTCCGATCGAAGCCCAAGGTCGATATCGTACAGAAGATTCTTTCCCAGTTTTTGCAGATGTTGATCGGATCCGAGAAATGGGATGTCTTGCGGTGACGACAGATTTATTAAGTGTGAATGATTTTGTTAGGCATGATTCTGAGAAATTGACAAAGGCATTGATCCGTTTGATTGAAACGCACCGTGTGATCAAGCGTTAAGAAATTTATTGAAGGACTTTATTGTGGCCATGCCAAAAATTGAAAAAGACATTGTGATCGTGAGCCCTCAGGGTTTGCATGCGCGGCCGGCGGCAATTTTTGTTCAGATTGCGATGAAATACAGTTCGAATATTACGGTCAAAAAAGATCGTGAAGTCGTCAATGGCAAATCCATCATGGGAATTCTCATGTTGGGGGCTCATCAAAACAGCAAAATTACGATTACAGCCGATGGAGATGATGCCAACGAAATGATTAAAGAACTAGAGGAGTTTTTAAGCAGAGATGAGCGAGATAGTTCTTAAAGGAGTCCCGGCGGCACCGGGAATCGCCATAGGTCCGGCGTATATTCTTGATCAACAGGAAGTCATCGTGGCTCCTCGTGCGATTCTAGAGAATGAAGTGCCTATCGAAATTGCGCGTTTTGAAGAGGCTCTTATTAAGACACGTGAAGAAATTGGTGGTCTTAAGAAAAAGATTGATGAAGAAATGGGAGGGCAGCACGCTAAGATTTTTGACGCCCATCTGATGGTTTTGGAAGACACAATGCTTAATGAAGAAGTGATTAAGCGTATCCGTCAGGAAAAGCAATCCGCAGAGTATGTCTTCTCCAAAGTTTTGAAGAAGTACGTAAAGGCCTTCTCAAATATTCAAGATGAGTATTTGCGTGAACGAACGAGCGATGTGTCGGACATTGGTCGACGGGTGTTGAGAAACTTGATGGATGAAAGCCGAATGTATGAGTTGGAAAATCTAAAAGAGAAGCTCGTGATTGTGGCTCATGATTTATCGCCATCGGATACCGCAAGTATGTATAACAAAAATGTGATGGCGTTTGTGACCGACATCGGTGGTCGAACGTCGCATACGGCGATTATGGCCAAATCATTTGGGGTCCCCGCAGTTGTGGGTTTGAAGGATGCCACTTTAAAGATTGTCAATCAAGATACAATTGTTGTGGATGGCCGTATGGGGTTAGTCATTGTTCACCCCAGCAATGAAACACTTGAAATTTATCGTAAAGAGCAGACTCGTATTCTGGCATCGCGTCATCGATTTGATGATATCAAAGATTTACCGGCTGAGACGAAAGATGGGAAGAAAGTTTCCATCTTGGCGAACCTCGAATTGCCTGAAGAGATCCCGATGATTTTGAGCTTGGGAGCGGAAGGAATCGGACTCTATCGTACCGAATATTTCTATATGAATCGAGTCGATTTGCCGTCGGAAGAAGAGCAATACGAGGCTTATCGTCATGTGGCCAAGGCCATGGCGCCTAAACCGGTCACAATTCGTACTTTGGATTTGGGAGGAGACAAATTTATCTCTAGTTTACAAATCCCTCGGGATATGTATCCTTATTTGGGGTGGCGAGCGTTGAAGTTTTGTTTGGCGCGACCCGACATTTTTGAAACACAACTTAGGGCTATCTTGCGCGCGTCTGTTCATGGAAAAATTCGTATGATGTATCCGATGGTCACGGGTCCCGATGAATTTCAGCAAGCCAATCAAATTTTGGAAAAAGCCAAAAGTGCATTGAAGAGACAAAAGATCCCTTTTGATGAGCAGATTGAAGTGGGCGCGATGATTGAGGTGCCGGCTGCGGTCATGACGGCGGATTTGTTAGCTCAACAGGCAAAATTTTTTAGCATTGGAACTAACGATTTGATCCAATACACGTTGGCAGTTGACCGTGTGAATGAAAAGACAGCAGACTTTTATGATCCTTGTCACCCGGCAGTGTTGCGTTTTATCCAAAAGGTCATTCAGGCGGGACATGAGGCGAAGATTTCCGTCGGGTTGTGTGGAGAGATGTCCAGTGAACCGGTATTGGCTTTGGTTCTGTTAGGAATGGGATTAGATGAGTTTAGCATGTCGCCGTTGAACATTTTACAGATTAAGAAAGTGATTCGAAGCGTCAGTTTGACTGATGCTCAAGCTCTGGTGGAAGAAATCATCAATTTGCCTAGTGGCGATAAAATCGAAGAGATTTGCAGCGTTCGGCTTCGTCAGCTTGTACCTGATATTTTTAACTCAGAAGTGAAGGATTAATCAACGCGTCTCAATTCAATAACAAGGGAGAGGAAAGTGAAAGGACAGTATTTTCTTACTTCAGAATCTGTGGGAAGAGGTCATCCAGACAAAGTTTGCGATCAAATCTCTGATGCAGTTTTAGATCAGGTTTTTAAGAACGATCCTAAGGGACGTGTCGCTTGCGAAACTTTTATTACGACAGGCCTTGTGATCGTCGGTGGAGAAATCACAACCAATAGTTATGTGGATGTTCAAAAACTTGTCCGCGGTGTTTTGGCAGACATTGGATATACCCATCCGAAATATGGTTTCAGTTATGAAACATGCTCTATTCTTAATGCGATCGTCGGGCAGTCGCCGGATATTTCACAAGGTGTCGATGCCGGTGGTGCAGGCGACCAAGGAATCATGATTGGTTATGCCTGTGACGAAACACCTGAATTGATGCCTTTGCCCATTATGCTCGCGCATCAATTGGTTCGACGTTTTGAAGACGTCCGCAAGCAGGGGATTCTTCCTTATCTAGGACCTGATTGCAAAAGCCAGGTGACTATCGAATATGAAGATGATCAACCCAAACGAGTGGATGCGGTTGTTTTGGCTTGCCAGCACACGGAAGATATTCTTGACTCAACGGGAAAGAAGATCACCGCCCAAGCCAGACAAGAAATCATTGAGAAGGTTGCCGGTCCTATTTTAGGGAAATTGGCGGATGCTCAAACTAAATACTTTGTTAATGAAACAGGAAAATTCGTTGTGGGTGGGCCACAGTCTGACACAGGGATGACCGGTCGCAAGATCGTCGTCGATACCTATGGCGGGGTGGTTTCTCATGGGGGTGGAGCTTTCTCTGGAAAAGATCCAAGCAAAGTTGATCGTTCAGCCACGTATATGGCACGATACGTTGCGAAGAATGTCGTCGCAGCGAAATTGGCCGA
>JANLHA010000387.1 GCA_024653845.1 Candidatus Omnitrophota bacterium
GAAGCCATTTATACAATGGTGGAACTTCGACAAGAAAGACTGATAGGATCGTCGATGGACACGTCCCATGCAGAGTTTTACGAAGAAAAAGCTCGCAAACTCTGCCTTTTGTCTAAAAACAAGGAGTGACTGATGTTTCGATCTGATTTTTCAGGGCTTGTTTCCAATTCGGGAGAACGGCCCGTGACGGTCGCACTTTACGAAGTGGTTGACCATCCCGAGCGCATTTTGCGCGATTCTTACGGCCAAGTTATCCGCCAGGATGGTGAAGTCGTGGTAATCGACAAGGGCGGCTGTGGAAAACAACTTGTCTCAACCAAGAAGATCCGATCTTTCGAGATTGAGAAGTTTCTTGCCAAGTTTCCCGAATGGGAGATTTGCGAATGATCTTCGCAAGCGTTGTTCTTGTAACCCTGTCTGTCATTTTCATTTTTGTAATGGGGGCGGCAGTTTCTGAAGAAGAATGGGGACCTTTCTTTCTTTTCTTGTTTGGAACGATATTAACAACTTCTGCCGGCGTTGTTAATTTTTACAATGGAATTTACCCAAGCGTTTTGCTCTTTATCCTTTCTTTTAATGGTCTTCTCTGGATGGGAGCCATATTAGATCAATATGAAAAAGAGTGGGAAAGTTTTTTCGCCTTGCTTGTCACTGTCGCCTTGACTGTCACCGCTGGCGTGATTAACCTTCTCTAGTTGCAGTCCTGAGCATGACAGAAAACTGCTTTCCCCAATATAGAGTCAAGCCTTGCCGTGGCGTTGGGGCAATATCGAAAGATAGCCAATTGACTCAAACAACCAAATCTGGAGTTGACCATGAAAATCAATTGGCGTTCTGCAAAGAACCTAGACAAGTTTCTTGCTAAGGGCGGAATTCTCAAGCTTTGGCAAGAGCTTGTTGTCGATACTTTCATTAAGGGTGGCGAAACCAAGCGCCCAATTTGGAGGTATCGCATTTTTGACGAAAAGGGAAACATCTTGTTGGAGTCAGATCCAGCAGATGACAATTCCAAGAATGTCATGTCCATGATTCGGGACCGATTTGAATCGGTTTATGATGAAAATGGACTTCCCCTTTTCGATGAGCAAGACGCACTGGAGAAGATGAGGGACATCTTTGCCAAGGTCCAGAATGGAAATGTCAAGCATTTTTTGGGCAAGGCGATCAATTACTTGGAAAAGTCTGCCTAAATCGGGGAAAACATAATGTGGACAGTTGAATATTGCTATTCCTATTCGAGTGAATGGTATGTTCGTGGAAACTTTTCTTCTTATGAAGAATGTCTTAAATATATCAAAGATCACTCTCACGAAGAAATTCCCCGGTACTCTGAAGAGACAGAAAACTATGTGAATATCACATTCAGAATCAAACCCTCTAGATAAAGGCTCAATTTTTGAATCAAGATATCTTAAACAAGATCCAAAAGCTTTTAGCTTTATCCAATTCCCCAAACGAGAATGAGGCATTGTCCGCTGCTCAAAAGGCAAGCGAATTGATGCTCCGTCACCACATTTCCAGGGAGGATTTGCCCGATAAGATAGAAAAGCCTGTTCAAATTGAGCAAATGGTCTTTGAAAGGGCAATTGGCTCAAATCGAAACAAATTTAATGGAGCTTTGGCAGCTTTGGTTTCTGATTTCTTCAATTGCAAGATTCTCTGGTATGGGAATCAGCTTGAATTAATTGGAAGACGTGAAGATCTGGACACTGTTCTTTATCTTTACCAAGCTTTCAGAAACCAGATCAATTCACTTGCAGATAAAATCTGGGAAAGGGGTTGTTTCCCCGGTGAACATGGCAAATCTTGGAAGCACGCTTTCCGATATGGAATGATGGCCAAGCTTCGGGAAAAGCTGAATAATCAGAAATCAGCAACGGTAAACACTTCTTCAAATCATTCTCTGGTTGTCTTTGACAGTGTTAAGAAGGGAGTTGAAAATTACTTCTCTCGACTTAAAACAGGGAAGGCTTTGACCAGCAAGGTAACGTCCCATTCTGGTTGGGATAATGGTTACAAAAACGGAGACAAGCTTAATACGAACTTTTCAAATGAGGATAGAATTTCTCGAACATTGAGGTTAACATAATGGCAGAATTAACGGTTCTTTCACCATTGGTAAATGAATTTGAAGCTGAAATGGTGGAATTGTTTCTCAGACTTCAAAAGGTAATTGAAAATTTGCCTTATGGTTACAGCATTGAAACAGCAGAGGGGGAAAATTTCCTAGATTGCCGGATTCGCCTATTTGATAAC
>JANLHA010000388.1 GCA_024653845.1 Candidatus Omnitrophota bacterium
CTTATATTCCGCGCCATGCGCCTCAGCCGCATCTTCGATGACATGCAAATTGTGTTTTCGTGCCAGGGCCATGATCGGATCCATATCGGCAGGTTTTCCCATCAGATGAACCGGCATGATTCCTCGCGTGCGAGGCGTCATGACCTTCTCAATCCCATCGACATCGATGTTCAACGTTTCTTTTTTGACGTCGACAAAGACCGGCTTGAATCCGGCTTGCAAAACCGCATTGGCTGTGGCCACAAAGGTCAAGGCGGGGATGATGATTTCATCACCGCGCTCTGCGCCATAATCATAAAGGACCGCGCAAGAAAGCGCGTCCGCGTCGGTTCCGCTACTGACCGCAACCGCCTCTTGGGTTCCAAATTCTTCGGCAAATCGGCGCTCAAACTCTTCGACCAGTTTCCCACACGTGACAAATTTAGTTTCCAAAGCATGATCAATCAATTTTCGGGCATCGTCGGTGATGGAGACTGTTCCGAAAGGAACCCGATATTTGGCTTTTTGTTCCACGCTCAAATTTTGCTGTGACGATTTCAACTCACTCCTCCCTTCAAACCACCTTAATGTTTGTGTTGACGTAAAACTTGCTCCGCGCTCTCATATCGCGCAGGCGTGCCGATATCTAAAAATTCTTCATTGACGACAAAACCAAAAACTTTTTCTTTAAGAAGCTGTGGGAAGAAATCTTTTTCAAGAGAAAATTTTTCTTGTTGGGGCATGTGTCCCCATACTCGCTGATCACAAACATAGATCCCCACATTGACATAAAACGGGCCCTTGTCTTTCGTTGCGCGCGCTTCTTTCTCTCGAAAACCCACAATCCTGTGTTCTTCTATAATGATCGTTCCATAATCTTGAGTGTCAGCAACAGGGGCCACCACCATGGTCAACAATGCACCCTGTTTATCATGAAATTCAAGGAGGCGATGATAATCAATTCGGCAAAAAGAATCCCCATTGAGAAGAACAAAGGGGTTACTTGTGATCAACTTTTGAGCGTTTTTAACAGCCCCTCCCGTTCCCAAAGGCTGCTGTTCTTGAGAAAAAATAATTTCTGCGCCTGAAAATTTCTTGCCGCGATAATGCTCTTGGACCTGATCCGCCTGATAACCCGTACATAAAACCAATCGCTGAAACCCTTGATCTTTCAAATATTGCAAAATGAAGTCCAAAAAAGGCTGGTCGGCAACCTTAGCCATTGTTTTCTGAGATTCGCCAATCGTTGATCGTAATCTCTGACCCAAACCTCCACACAAAATCACGGCATCGATCACACGAGTGTCGTCCACAAAAACATCCTCCACAATTTCTGATAATTTTCTATACGATAAAAATACGTATGTTATCATAGCAATAATCTTTATGTATGCAACGAATTAACAATTTATCGAAGCCTCTTTAACGGGTGCCATCCCCACATGAAACCTTTCTTTTCTGCAATTCAACGCAACCTCACCCGCCTAATGGAAACTCCTCCTCGGTTACAAGACAGCCTGGTCCTTTCGATTTTTGCCATTTTGATCACTCTTCAACCTTACTTTCTGCATGGGAAAATCAATATTTTTGAATTAGGGATTTATCTCCCAGGGATACAAGCCTTTCTGCATGGGGCGCTTCCCTATCGCGATTTTTTTCATCTGCGCGGGCCGCTCGAAATCTATGTTCCAACTTTCCTCATGAATCTCTTTGGAGAAAGCATTCCAGTCCTTTACTCTTATTTTTATATCGGAACAATTTTCACCCTCATATTGAGCATTGTCATCGCCAAAAATCTTTTCAAAACACGATTTGTTCTCTATGTGATGGTGCCTGTCTTTGTAGCCCGCACATTTCCCCGGGTGGTTTTTCATATTTGGGGGGGGATGCGTTATGCCCTTGGCTTGCTCGTCTTACTTTTGATCATTTAC
>JANLHA010000013.1 GCA_024653845.1 Candidatus Omnitrophota bacterium
ACGCTCGTGAAAGCCGAAAAAAATCTCGGCTTCGGCGGAGGAAACAATCTCGGCATCCGACGCGCGAGGGGAGAGTATGTCGTGTTGCTCAATCCCGATCTCACGGTATTTCCGGGAGAACTCGAAACGTGGATCGAATGGATGGACGCGCATCCCGACGTCGGGATTTCCGGCCCGCGTACGCTCAACCCCGACGGGACCGACCAGCATTCGAGCTACCGCTTCCCGGGGCCGCTCATCCCGCTGTATCGCCGCACGATGCTCGGCTCCACGCCATGGGGTAAACGGGCGATCGCATCCTATCTCATGCATGACATGGACCGCAACGTGGAACAGGACGTCGATTGGGTGCAGGGGTCGGCCATGTGCATCCGCCGCGAGGTGCTCGACCGCGTCGGCGCCTTCGACGAGCGGTTCATGATGTATTTCGAAGACACCGACCTGTGCCGTCGCGTCTGGGAAGCCGGCCACCGCGTGACATACGCCCCGCATGCGCGTTTCGTGCATTACCTACAGCGTGAAAGCAAGACCAAATACCCGTGGGAGGCGTTCACCAATCGTCTGGCGCGCGTGCACATCCAAAGTGGTATCAAATATTTCTTGAAATATCAGGGGACAAGCAATCCGCGAATATTCGTACCCCGGTAGGGACGCATAACCATGCGCCCCTACCGTGTGTCGGCAGGAATATTCCATTTGACAAAAGGATTTGAATTGGGCTAGTTATATTATAACATAACATTGTGGTATACTGTAACAATTGATATATTGTGCATAATGAACAGTGAATCGGAAAAGCTTGGAAAAAATCTCAAGCGCATTAGGACAAAGAAAGGCATAACGCAGGGCGATATCGCCCGATCATTAGGCGTTAGCCGTGGATTTGTCAGCAATATTGAGAATGGAAAGACAAATCCAACGCTCGCGACGATTGCAAGGTTGGCCAACGCAATTGGAGCTTCAACCGATGAGCTTCTGAAATAAATTTATGAATCAAATTGTCTACATTTTAAAAAATGAATCGATGCCAGAGTATGTAAAAATTGGCTTTACTCATGGCGATGTCGAAGAAAGACTAAAACAATTAGACCGAACTGGCACGCCTCTTCCGTTCGAGGTTTACTACGCGGCAACAGTAGAGAATGCTGAAAAAGAAGAAAGATGGCTTCACTCTATTTTTGCCGATCGCCGAGCACGGGATAGCCGAGAATTTTTCAAAATGAACCCAGAATATGCGGCACTTGCGTTAAAACGAGTGGAAATTCGAGAGACCAAGATTGATAGCGGATTAACTCCCGAACAAGAAAAAGAAGTTGATGAGGTTAAAGAAAGACGCTCCAGATTTCATTTCGCACAGTACGGAATTCCTGTCGGATCAGAACTCACCTTTACCAGAGATTCAAATGTTGTTGCTGAAGTAGTAGAAAATGACAAAATTAAAATTAACGGCAAAGTGAATAGTTTGTCTAGTTTCGCTATGGAATTGTTGGGATATTCAAGACGACCACAAGGAACGCTCTATTTTGAATATGAAGATGAGATTTTAGACGACAGACGACGAAGGATGGATGAAGGCGAACCTAGCGAAAAAGAAATTGATGCAGCTGGAGATGCATGGATGCAACAGCAAGCTGATATAGAAAGAGGGAAATAAATTTATGACCACTAAATCATTAAACAGTAATTTACATAAAGCGGGCAGAGAAAAGAAAGATGAGTTTTATACTCAGCTAACTGATATTGAAAAAGAGCTTCGCCACTACAAGGACCAATTCCGCAATAAGGTGGTTTATTGCAATTGCGATGATCCGTTCGAAAGCAACTTTTTTAAATATTTTGCCGCTAATTTCAATGCGCTTGGGTTAAAAAAACTTATCGCCACAAGTTACAAGCCGTCTCCCATTGCCAATACGCAACTAGATCTATTTGGCAACATCAAGGAGCTATCCACGCCAAAAGGCCGTCCTAAGATAACCGCTAACAAATTCATTATCAATGAAGTCAACGACATAGACGGGGACGGCGCATTTGATTTGCGCGATATTGCCGAGCAGCTCAAAGCCAACAAAAATAATGAGTGGACGCCGTTAAAAGACGAAGGAGATTTTAGAAGTGTAGAAAGCATTGAACTGCTCGAGCAGGCTGACATCGTGGTGACCAATCCGCCATTTTCACTATTTCGTGAATACGTGGCGCAGCTAATGGAGTATAACAAGCAATTTATTATTCTTGGCAATCAAAACGCCATCATCTATAAAGAAATCTTTAAATTTATTAAGGAAAATAGGTTATGGCTTGGTTACGACAATGGTGGTACAAAATGGTTTCAGGTTCCTAAAGATTATGAAATAGAAACGGAGACAAGAATGAAAATTGAGAATGGCATAAAGTATATTAGTATGGGTAGTGTCATGTGGTTTACAAACCTTGATACAACAAAGCGTCACGAAGAACTGACACTGTACAAAAAATATACGACATCCGAATATCCAAAATACGATAATTATGATGCGGTTGAAGTATCAAAAGTTTTTGAAATACCAATGGATTATAAGGGAGTAATGGGCGTACCAATTACTTTTCTAGATAAATATAACCCCGACCAATTTGAAATTATCGGATCAAATCGAGGCGTAGATCAAGATCCGGACGGCATATATGGTAGAGGCACTTTTCTAAATAGTAAAGAAACATTCAAGCGATTACTGATAAAAAATAAGAA
>JANLHA010000018.1 GCA_024653845.1 Candidatus Omnitrophota bacterium
CGGGATCCTCGAGGAGAAATCATCGCCAGGATTTTGCCGGTGACATGTGGTGCGCTGATGATTGTGGCCATTTTTTATTTTTTTTCGAGGTATTCTTTGTGGTTAGGCTTTTATTCTTTGTTTTTATCCTTGTCTTCGAGCATGTGGTGGCGGTACTGGGTGGAGGCGCGACCGTATTCATTATGGATGTTTTTGACCGCCATCCAAATGTTGCTTTTTATTTATATTTTGGAGAAAGAAAATGAGGCTCCTCGCGCTTGGCGATGGCTCTTGGTCACTCATTGGCTCCTTTCCTTGACGGTGATTTTTAGTCTTGTTCAGATCGTGGCCGTTTCTTTTTTGTTGTGGATATGGCATGATCGACGAGTTTTCAATTGGCGGAAATATTTATTTCTCACCATTTTGCCTTGTTTGATGTGTTTGTTTTATTATTCGCAGGCGCCTAAATATCAATTTTGGATAATGTTCTCTTTAGAGCAAATCATTCGCGCGCATATCCCTCGGTATTGGCTGTATGTTTTTTATTTGATCGTTTTATTTCTATCGTTATTCATTTGCCAGCGCAAAACAGGATGGCCGCTTCTTTATCGCAATGATCAGTGGCGAAGGGGGATCCCTTATTTTTTTTTGATGGCGATCATGTTGCTTGCGACAGCTTTGGTCGTGGGAATTTTTCATGTCGGTCAATCGCCGCAAGGGGTCGGATTCCCACTGACGGAGAAATATTTTATCAATTTGGTGCCGATGGGGATCATCGGGATCACCTGGCTGTCTTATCATGTGTTATCTTCTTTGAGAGGAATTCGATGGTTGCAATTTCTTGTGATTTTAGGAATAGCGATTTTTTTAGGCAATCATGTGACTAAAGTCATTCCTGATATCCAAGGACATCATCCTGAAGTCCTGAGGAAAGTAGGAACATGATTATTTTGAAATCAAAGGAATTTCTTGTAGAATAGTCATTCACTTACGGTTTTATCCTGGACAAGGAATAGAATCAATAAATCAATCTTACATGGGTTGAATTAATGCCTTTAATAAAAACATCCTTACTGATAGGATATGGCTCGGTTGGTCAATACCACGCTCGTATTCTTCATGGACGTTATGAACGTTTAGTCATCATTGATATTAATGAAAATGCTCGGGCAAAAGCGTCGGCCGAATATCCTAAAGCTCTTGTTCTATCAAATATTGCTGAGTTGGAGAATCATGATTGGGATTGGGCGGGCACTCTGGCGGTGATTGCCAATTGGGGGCCTGATCATGAGACAACATTCTTAGAATTGGTGCGTCTGGGAATAAAAGCTGTCCTATGTGAAAAACCTTTAGCAAATTCTGTAGCAGCTGGCACACAGATGATTGGCGAAGCTGAGAAATCAGAAGTTACTTTAGGAGTTCATCACCATCATCGGTATTCTGGCTTTGTCTCTGGGATCAATTCTTTGGCGGAGGATCTGGAGCTTGGAGCCCCGTGTAGCGTTATTATGCATGGAGGGGCTTTATGTACAGTCACCAACGGGATTCATTATATTGATTTGATTTCTGAGCTTTTTGGTAAAGGTCCAGATTCCGTCATTAGTACAGTGACGGGCGACCCCATCAATCCACGCTCTAAGGATCTGATGTTTTATGGTGGTACGACATGCTGGTCATTCGGAGAAAAAAGAGAGTTGGTTATGAGTTTTTCGAACCTATCTAGTCTTTCGTTGTTAGGTTCTATCTATTATCGTCATACCGTCATTCATATGGCGCGTAATCTTGAAATAGAAATATGTTATCGAAATAAGGAAGAGATTCAAAAGTTTCCTGCGATCACCCGAGTGGGTCTTGCTAAGAATATTATTTTTAAGGGATCGATACCAGGAATTGTTCCTCTTGAAGAGCGAACAAAGAGTATTCTCAATGAGATTGAATCTGGGAAAGTATCTATTTTTCCAGCAAGAATGGCTCTGGAAGCTTTGGGAGCTTGTATTGGTGCACTTACTGCAGGAATTAAAAAATCCAGTGTCCTGCTTCCTATTGATCCTCAAAGTGAGGAAGGACAAAGGAAATGGCCTATTTCGTGAAGAAGCAACATGAATAAAATACGTCTAGGAATCATTGGTTCTGGTGGGATATGTGAATTCCATATGCCGGCCTTGAAGGCTGCTGGATTTGAGCTAACAGCTGTTGGCTCTCGACGAGGCTCTGAGCGAGTTCACTCTTTTGCTCAAAAACATCAGATTCCTTGTATATTTGAGGATTCGGAGGATTTACTTAAAGCACGCGGACAGTGGGATGCATTATTGATCGCGGTGTCGGTTGAGCCCACTTTAGAGATTTTGAAGAGAGCTATAGAAGCCCGTGTTCCTATTCTAGTCGAGAAACCTGTGACTTTTCATTCCGAGGAGTTAAAACCATGGCTTCATCAAAATCTTCCCGTTATGGTGGGTTACAATCGGCGCTATTACCGTACTGTGCAGCAAGCGCGCAAAGAGGTCAAGCTTGGTTCTTTTTTAATGGGCCGTCTTAATCTCCCCGAATCCATTCGTGTTCCTGCTCAGCCTATAGATAATCCTCTTTATTTAAAAAGTTTTTTTTCAAATAGTGTTCATGGATTGGATATGATGAGATTTATCTTCGGTAATATTCAAGTCAAATATGTGCACCGGTTAACTGATTCTAACGGTGCCATTCATGGAATTGCAGCTACATTTTCTTCACAAAAGGAAAATCTCATTCAGTTTACAGCTCATTGGCAAGCACCAGATAATTTCAGTTTAACTCTCGATCGGGTTGGGCGCCGTTTTGAATTGCGTCCATTTGAATCGGCCTCTGTCTTTGAAGGGATGGAAGTGGTCGATCCGACTCCAGAGATCCCGGTACGTACTTACAGACCTAAAATGGTGGAAAAGATAGATCTCGAAGAGCACGATAAACGTTTTAAGCCAGGTTTTTTTCTTCAAGCTCAAGCGTTTGCTGCTATGGTTCGAGGAGAAAACCCTAAAGATGCCGCTCGTTTAGAGGATGCTTATGCGGCGCTTGTGTTGGCTGAACAATTGGCTGGAAAATATCTAGATTCTCGAATATGAGTATCCGCGAAAAAATATATTTAGGGCAGGGTCCCCAGCTTTGGAAAAAAGCCAAAGGCATCATCCCCGGCGGTAATCAACTTTTATCCAAACGCGCAGAGATGTTTTTGCCTGAAAAATGGCCGGCTTATTACAAAGAAGCCAAGGGCGTGGAAGTTTGGGACCTCGATGGTCGTCGGTATATCGATATGAGCATCATGGCCATCGGTGCCTGTGTGCTGGGTTATGCTCATGAAGAAATCAATCGCGCTGTCAAATCCTGCATTGATCAGGGCAACATGTCGACACTCAATTGTTTTGAGGAAGTTCAATTGGCAGAAACTCTTTTGGGTTTGCATCCTTGGGCTGGGATGGTGCGTTTTGCTCGTAGCGGAGGCGAAGCGTGTATGCAGGCGGTGCGGATTGCCCGTGCTTCCTCAGGACGAAGTAAGGTGGCATTTTGTGGTTATCATGGCTGGGGCGACTGGTATTTGGCCGCGAATCTTGCTGACGATCATCACTTGGATCACCAACTTTTGCCGGGATTAGAACCGGCGGGTGTTCCTCAAGAATTGAAAGGAACAGCGATTCCTTTTCATTATGGCGATGCCGATGAACTCAAAGAGATCCTCGCTCGAGAGAAAGGGTCTGTTGGCGTGATCATGATGGAAGTTCAGCGGTATAAGCCCATCGATCTAGCATTTTTGAAAAATGTTCGCCGTATGGCTGACGAGAACCAATGCGTTCTCATTTTTGATGAAGTGACGTCCGGATTTCGTGTCCGAGCGGGTGGCATGCATATGCTTTATGATGTTTTTCCCGACATTGTTGTTTTAGGAAAAGCGTTGGGAAATGGATTCCCCATTTCGGCGGTCGTTGGGAAGAGAAATGTCATGGAGGCTGCTCAGAAAACTTTTATTAGCAGTACGTATTGGACCGAACGGATCGGTTTCGTTGCGGCGCTGGAAGTGATTAAGGAATTTGAAAGGTCGAATGTTCCTGCTCATTTGTCAAGAATTGGTGAAATCATCAAGAGGGGATTAGAAAAAATTTTTAAAGATGGTCGATGGAATATTGAAGTCTGTGGTCTGGCGGCTTCTCCGATGATGATGATCCAAGAAAAAGATCCGCTTTTAGTCAAAACATTGTTCACTCAAGAAATGTTGAAAAAAGGATTTTTAGCCAGCAATTTGATTTATGTTTCCTTGGCTCATACCGAAAAAATTGTGGAGCAATATTTACAAGCGGCTCAAGAGGTTTTGGGTCGCATGGCGGTTGCTCGAGATCAGGGACGATTATCTGAACTTTTAGAGGGACCCATTTGTCATGGTGGATTCAAGCGCCTGAATTGATTTTTAAAGGATTGAAGATTGTTGAAAAAAGAGAATATTTATCGACGGATTGCGTTGGGAACGGTGCAGTTTGGCCAAGTGTACGGCGTGGCCAATCAGCGAGGGCAAGTTCAGCGTTCAGAGGTCTTTGATATTCTCAAATATGCTCAAGAACAGGGCATTGAGCTGTTGGATACCGCATCGGCTTATGGAGAAAGCGAGAATGTTTTGGGCGAATTTTTGGCCCAAGAAAAAAATGCATTTCAAATTGTGAGCAAGCTTCCTGCAAATTCTCAGGCCAACGCGTCCTTTGTTCAGCAGTCCATTCTTGATTCTTTACATCAACTGAATGTTTCTCGTCTCTATGGATATCTCATCCATCAATTTGAAGATTTTGAGAAATGCCCTGATGTGGTTTCAGCATCGCTTCAAAAGCTCAAAGAAGAGAAGCGTGTTGAAAAAATAGGATTTTCTCTTTATCATCCGTCGGAGTTGGAATTTTTGTGGAAGCATGGCGTGCCTTTTGATCTCTTACAAATTCCTTACAGCATCCTGGACCAGCGATTTGAATTGTATTTGAAGGATTTGAAGAAAAGTGGCACAGAAGTTCACGCGCGATCTTTATTCTTGCAGGGCGCGGTTTTCTTAGATCCTAAAGATTTGAAGGGAAATCTTCAAAAGGCCCAGACTCAAATTCAACAGCTCCATGATTTTTCGTCGAGAGAGAAGCTTTCCATCCAAGCGATGTGTTTGAATTTTGTTTTATTGAATCCTTGTATTGATAAGGTGATCATTGGCGTTGATGGGCTGGATCAGTTGAAGAAAAATTTAAACGATGTTTTGTCCATTTCTATGGTTGAGAAAACCTATCCATCTTTATTAAAATTAAGAATTGATGATGAGCGCATTGTCGTCCCTAAAAATTGGAATTAACCCGATGAATTGTGAGGTGAGAAGTGAGGCTTGATAAAAATCCACTCAAATCTGCGTTACAAAAAGAAAAACAAACTTACGGCTGTTGGGTCACGTTGGCTCATCCTTTGATTCCAGAGATTTTGGCTCCGGCGGGATTTGATTGGTTGGCCATCGATATGGAACACAGTTCTATTGATTTGTCGACGCTGTTACCTTTGATCATTTCCACCGAAGCCAGAGGAATGGTCCCATTGGTTCGCGTTGGAGAGAATGACCCTAATCTGATTAAACGCATCATGGATGCTGGCGCGTATGGAGTGATTGTTGCGAATGTCTGTAGCGCTGAGGAAGCTGAAGCTGCTGTGGCGGCTGTCAAGTATCCACCGTCGGGCCGACGGGGAGTGGGGTTGTATCGTGCCCAAGGATATGGTCGTCAATTTGAGGCGTATAAAAAATGGCTGATCGAAGAAAGTGTTGTGATCATTCAGATCGAACATATCAAAGCGGTCAATGACATTGATGCGATATTCTCGGTCAAAGGCATTGATGCATTTGTGATTGGGCCTTATGACCTTTCTGGATCGATGGGCAAACCCGGCGCTCTGACAGATCCCGGCGTGGAAGAGGCGGTCAATCGTGTCCTCAAGGCTGCAAAGAAATATGGCATCACGCCTGGGTTTCATTCTGTCCCGCCGGACTCCAAAGTTGCTCTCCGACGACAAAAACAAGGATTCAAGTTTTTAGGATTCAGTGTGGATGCTGTTCTCCTTGGAGAAGCCGCAACGCAAGGATTGGCGCAGATCAAAAAAGACAAAACGGTTTAAAATGCAGCCTCTTGTGACCGTCTTAATGACAGTTTTCAATGCCGAGTCTTATTTGGAAAAGACGCTCGGTAGCGTTTTGAATCAAACGTATCCCCATTTTGAGTTGCTCATCATCGACGATTGCAGCTCTGACCGCAGTTTAACGATCATTAAATCTTTTCAGGACCCTCGCATTCGTTTTCATCGCAACGAACGAAATCAAGGACAGACCAAATCGCTTAATGTCGGCCTGAGGTTAGCTCAGGGAAAATATATCGCCCGGATGGATGCGGATGACCTGGCGTTTCCGATGTGGTTGGAAGATCAATTGCGATTTATCGAATCTCATCCGGAGTATGCGGTTGTCAGTACCAAAGCCGTGGTGATCGACAGCCAACACAAAATCAATAAACCCCTGCGATCCTATTCTGATTCTCGCGATATTTTCTTGAGAGCTTTGGTGCATTCGCCGATTAATCATGTGGGTTGCCTGATGCAGAAGAACATCATCATCGAGAATGGGGGGTATGACGAAAATTTTAAAATTGCCGCCGATTATGAATTGTGGTCGATCCTTTTGCGTCGAGGATTTAAGCTGACGAGCACTGTAAAAACGCTCGTCGCGATTCGTGTTCATGAACGTTCGATTAGCATTCTAGAACGCGGTCAAGCCGACGTTCGAGAGATTTCAGAGATCATGCACCGCAACATCAAAGCGTTTACAACCCTTCCCTTGGAAAAGGACGAGGTTTTGTTGGTTTGGAAATTGATTTACGCGGCTGAGAATTTAAATATGCAACAATTTTTTCAGGCTAATGAATTTTTGACACAAATTTATTCGCATCTTCGAAACACGAAAACGATCTCTTCTTCGTATGCCAAGAGATTCCTTAAGAAGGAACAATTTTTTCTCTATCTGAAGAAGGTTTTTTCTTCTTCTCCCCATTTTTTACATATCGTCAGAAAGTCTCTGGCACGAACCAAAATCGGAAAACGTCAACTTTAGTCTTATGACAGATTAAAGTTGATTCCCACCTTTGACTTAAGACCCTTTCGAATCTCTAAAAGCCATTTTTTTTCATTTCAGGATGATTTTTTGTGAAAATAAGGGCCATTTTCTTATATATGTATATATTTGATGGTCATGTGAAAAAACTGGACAATTGGGGGGAGGCGTGTAAAATATACCAAAATCCATTTCATGAGTCTTCAAGGAGAGTCATCGTGCCCAAAAAGACAGTTTTTTTGATGGGGGAAAAAGTCATTTTGTCCCCATTGGACCCCAAAATTGACCTTCCCGGATACGAGTCGTGGATTAATAATCAAGACACGACTCGATACATGGCTGCGGGAAAATATCCTCTCACTCAAAAGGGTATTCGAGAATACATCCAACATTTCAAGGGCAGCAAAGATCTTCTGCTTGGAATTTTTACCAAAGAAAAAGATCAACATATTGGAAATATCGCTTTGCGTACTATTGATGATCGCAATCGTAATGCGGACATTGGATTGATGATTGGAGAGCCAGCTTCTCGAGGTCGGGGACTGGGGTCAGAAGCTTTGCAGTTGATCGTTGAACATGCGTTTTTTTCTTTGAATTTGCATCGGGTGATGGCGGGAATTGTGGAAAAAAATGTCGCTTCGACTCGTCTTTTTGAGAAATTAGGATTTAAGCAGGAAGGGAAATTGCGAGAGCATTTTTATACGGATGGTCGATACGAAGATTTCTTAATGTATGGATTGTTGCGAGCTGAGTACCCGTCTCAGAAAAGAGATTAACCTCGATATTTGAAGATAGCAATATGATTTTATGAAATCAAAGATTATCATTTATGAGTCGCCACGAATTTGGGATTTGCCATTTATTTATTTGGCTGTATGGCAGAAAAAAGCAGTTTATGCAATTGAACCGTTTTATGCCTACCATTATCGGGGAACCCGTATCTTTTTCCCATTTCATCTTCCCGATTATATAAAGAAATTGATTCAGCGAGGGGCTATAGGGCTAATTCATCAAGAACAGATTCAAGCCAGAACGATTTTTTTGGAGGTATGTGATCGTGCGGTTGATGCTATCG
>JANLHA010000042.1 GCA_024653845.1 Candidatus Omnitrophota bacterium
CCGCGTTTGCCTTGAATCACGGAACGTCCGTCCAATCGAGCCTGACGGACCGCTAAAAATTCATTGATCAAATGCACGCTATCCGTCGTTGAATCCACCAAAACCACATCGTGACGGTCAAAATCCGCCTGCTGCCCGCGGACTTGTCTGGCGACATTTCCTTGATATTCATCAATACTGACTCCAAATTTTTCCATCAAAAGATATTTGAAGGCGATCTGCTCTTCTTCGGTATATCGCCCTTTATAAATATCCCAGGCAACCAAAACCACATCTTCTTCCTTCCATTGCGCTTCAACCAAAAGATTGACTCGATCCGCCAACTCTTGAACATCACGCAAAGACAAATCGTCATAATTACCCATCCGTTCAAAAAAACGATGCAGGGTGAGCAAAAGTATCTGCAATTCCTGCGGGCGCTGCTTGGCCGTCGATAAGTATTCCCGAATACGTTCGCCTAAAAATTCATCATCAAAATGAGAAAATGGGATGGTGATCATTTCTTCAGCGACAATATTTTGAATTTTTCGGCCTTCCATGAAATCCTGGTTACCGGTGAAAATGACTTTGTGACGCTGGGTCAAAATAACTTTTTCGCCGTTGATCCAGATATGTGGTTTTGTTGCAAATAACCCTTTAAGAAAATTCCAGAACTCTTCTGGCGTTAAATTAGCTTCATCAACATTAAGAAGGCCACCTTCTTTGCGTTTGGCCCAACGAGCAATGATCTCATCTTCAGTCGTTGTTTTCCCATCAAGCATAGGTTTATCAACGACAATATCCCGTATCTTGGTATCTGCCCCCGTCGTCAAATGAAAAACTTCATTTTCTTGGTAACCAAGTTCATTACGAATCTGAGCAGCGAGAAAAGTCTTTCCAGTTCCCGGCGGCCCTTGGAACATCACTCCCGGAGAAGCTTTAAGAGCGCGGATCGCTCGAGTGGTTTGCTCCGCCCATGTCCGTTCGCCCACATGAGTTTTGTCATCAATTGTGGGCGCGGAGCCAAGATCCTCTGCTTTCTCAATTTGAAACCGATAACGATAAAATTCTTCACGCTCTGTGCCCTGATATTTTTTAACCAGCGCTTTGTGAATAAGATCAAAGACGCCCGGGGTATTGATCTGAGTAAACGTTTGACCCAAATCCAATTCAGCTAAACGGTCGGTACTTAACGTATCGACAAACTCCCAAAAATGCTGCGTCCATCCCACCGGCGGCACAACTTTGTTGAGAACTGCATTTAACCGGCGGCCATGAATGCTATTTTTCGCCCGGCCTTCTTCTTCAACATTAAAGCTTTTCTTCACCATGACTCGCATGAACGCCGCCACTTCCGGTGCCCAGACGTAACGGGAAATAAAAACATTCTCAAACGCCTCAAGCCAATTGTTATGTCGATATAAAAGACGCAATCGTTGCAGATCAAAATTAGGGGTTGCTGGATAAAGATTAGCTGTTGGAGGCGGAGGAATTGTTGCGAACAGATTTCGAATTGCAAGGAGCGCTCTAAAATTTTCTTCATTGAACCGATCGGCGAATTCACGAGAGAGAATGGCTTTGAGCTCTTCGTCCGTTGGCTCCATTTCCACATGATTCTCGGCATAAAAGGCTCGACCCACTTGTGGGCGTCTTGTCACAATCACCTGCCCTGACAAATCACGCAAGTTGTGCCGAACCCCATTCACCACTAAATACGGATCGCGACCTAAAAGCGTTTGCAACTCCCATGCCAGCGATTCATTAGCATCAGCTCCTTGAAAGACAACCGTTTTGCCTTGCTGGAGTGCCTTAAAAATTTCCAAAGGAGTAGAAGCAAATTGGCGGGTGCCGTCGGCTAACGTAGCGGTGACATCAATGGACTCTAAAAAATCTTTCAAATTGGTTTCGGCATCCATCGCAACGAAAACCAAATCTTCTTGATCCAAATCATCCTGCAAACGTTGGGCAACAAAACCTAAATCTTGTCCTTCAATCAAAACAACTTTTTCTTTTTTGACGTCGTCCCATTTTTTGATTCTTTTTTGCGGTAGAGCTTTCTTCTGTTGTTCCGAGCGAAACTCTCGATAAACTTCGGGCACAACCACACCCGGATCAACAGCAATTTCAATTGGACGATTCGTATGCATCATTTTGTGCCACACCCAAGCATCGAGCGGCGAAGTGATGTGTAAACGAAGCGGCGCTTCGATTGTTGCATCAGGCCCGTCAAGAATTCCTGGCCGTTCAACGACCCTCCCGTCTTCCTGAATCTGCGTAAAACCAAACAAGTCATCCTGAGTCAAGCGATTGACCACCCAAACTTCACCGGTTGACTTCGACTCTGCCGGTAAAATCAAACGTTTGTTTTCTACCCTCTGTTTATAATCGATAGCCCGTTGATAAATTCTAAATCCATCCGGCACAGCAATCCTTTCCCCATTGAACTCAAGTTCACCTCGTTTCAAAATATCACGCAACAGTCCTGTCAATTTAGGGTCTTGCCAATTGGCTCCCGAAATCAAAAGAGGCCGACCTGTACGGAGGGCATGTGTCAAGACACCTTCCTGTGCTACTGGACCTTGAGGTGTGAACACATAACGCCCAATCAACTCCTCATACACAAATGGGCTTTCAAACATTTCGATAGCTTCACCTGCAAAATCCTCCGTTGTAGACCACTCTTCAATCTGCCTGAGGGGATCTTCCAAAACCAAATCTTCAGCCTGCTCTTTCTCAGGGAACCGAGAATAAAAATCAACGGAATAATTCCAGATATTTTTTGGATTCAAAACGCCAACGATTTTCAAATCACCAGAAGCCTGAAAAGTTTCAAAGTAAGGAGACTTATCGAATAAAGAATTGAGTCCTGCCACGAGCTTAGGATTAGATTGATCATAGTCGACCATCAACCAACCGCCATTTTTGATCACTTCTAACAATTCACCATCTTCAACGATGATCCGCCCTTCCGAGATACGAATTCGTATTTTCAATCTCTCCAAATCTTCTTGATCTCGCAAAACAACTCTCAGATATCGGGTATCATCAATTTTAGCCCGTCGATGCAATTCTTGATCCACTGCCTCGGCCTGATCACTGAAAATCAAATTGCGCGGCTCTTCCGCTAAAAATGCCTCATCGTCGCCACGTTTAGGAGTCAGGTCATAACGAACAACCTCATCAGCTTTCCCTTGTTGATCCGCACGTGCAGGATCATGAACAATTTCGGTCGTATGATAAGCCGCCTGCGCGCCGACTCCACCTGAAAAATATTTTCGAGGAATAGTTTGTTGAGTAGCTGGATCGACATCTTCCCGAATATAATTGAAGACTCCCTTCTCAAACGCTTCCAAATATTTTTGATAAATCTTCTGGTCAATACCGCGATCTTGCAGATGAATCCCACCCATCTTCCTCTGATCCACATACATTTTTCCTAAAAGAGAATTCTGCATTCTCTGCTTAAACCATACGGCCAGAATCAGCGAATGATAAATCTGCCGCAATTGAGAAAAATGCTTTCCTTGATTCACCTCTCGTTCCAAAATGGGAATGATCACTTCACGGACAACATTCGAAGAAATCTGATTGATTTTACGCGAAGACGGCTGAGATGGGCTCACCCCATTCTTTGTTAAAACATTTTTCTCCAATGACAGATAATCTTCTTCCAACATCACCTTCAAATGAGATTCCAAAATCAAAGCCAGATTGCCGTCCTCATGAACAACCGCGTGTTCAGGAACAATCCAAACTTTATTAAATGTATTGACCGGAATGCTGGTTGTTCCATACGTGTTCTGCGCTTCACGATAAACTTTCTCCCAAAAATCTTTTCCAATTTCGTCCTCCGGATACATGAGCGAAGCGGTGATTTGTTTCAAAAGATAATCTTGAGCCAGCATATCGCGTCCCATTTCCGTTGTGGAAAAATCCTTGGTGATAATACGATCTTTTTCGTTAGGAGAAAGGTTGACCCAGAGATCCTCTTCGGGAGTCGTCAACGATGCCAAAAAATATCGAACCAAACGATCAAGCTGATCTTTGTGATTTGAGAAATGATCATCATTGTTTTGAGCTACGAGAAATTCAAGACGAAGAGGATTTTGGGGATCCAGACGAATCCCATTGAGCAGGATCGGCTCAAACGCTTCACTTGGTGGGACCATCGTTCCCGGCTGAGGCAACCTCACCAACCCCTGGGCCAGAGATGGCGAGGGTGAGACGCTCATCCACCCAAATGTAACAAGGAGGGTGAATGCAACCACTTGACGCAAATTCCTATAAAATATAAATTTATGCATAAATTCAAGGGGAATGAGTTCTTTGGTTAAACCATAACATATTTATATATAAAAAAACAACTTAAAGTCACGAAAAAACCTTTGACTTTAGAGTCTAATACGATAAGATGATTTTCTAAATTTTTATCATAAAATGATGAGGTCCATTATGCCCAAAAAACCTTTTGAGCCTAACCTTAATACACCACAAGAAGCCCTCTCCAAAGAAGAATTGAACAAGCTCAATTCCAATGGACTCAGGGACCATCTTTCTCAAGAATTTCATGATTTGACCAAACCCGACATGATTTGGGAAGCTGAACAGCTTGCCAAGTCGTACGGAATTTATTTGGAATTCAACCGCGCGACGACCGGAACGGAAAAAGATTGGATGTACATGATCCGCGTGAGCATTCCTGGAGGCGGCCCCATCACAAAAAATCAATGGCTCTTGGTGGATGAATTATCAGACAAACACACAACCAATCCTGAAGGACAACCGTCCATTCGTTTGACAACGCGTCAAAATATTCAATTTCATTGGATCAAAAAAAATGGCGTTATCGAAGTCGTAAAGCGCCTGGCCGAATCAGACCTGCGCAGCCTTAATGGTTGCGGTGACAACACTCGTAACGTGATGGGTTGCCCACTCTCTCTTCATTCCGACGTCTTTAACGCGGCCGCGTTGGCACATCGAGCAGGAGCATATTTTCAACTTCCTTTGGATCCTTA
>JANLHA010000057.1 GCA_024653845.1 Candidatus Omnitrophota bacterium
CTTAAGCCTTTCCCTTGCTTCTATTTCACTAAACAAAGTGGGAATGAGTTTATCCTTTACATCAACACGATCTTTCCCCGCGCCTGGACCGTTGGGTGAACCGTCGACGAGAAATCATCAAGCGCCCTTATTTTGCCACGCTGGAAAAATTCTTAAATCCCTGCAAGGCGCGCATTATTATCACCTCAGCATTTCATCCACCCTATGGAGAAAAAATGACAACCGTAGCGGAACGGGCTGGCTTCCCGGGATCGATCGTGGTACGAAACGGGATGGAGGGGACGATGGCTTTCCCTCTCAAACGCGCTGCTAAAATTCTCTGTTCTGCCCGACGAGCCCATGGCTCTTATGAACGATATGAATTTGATTTTGATCCGACGGCTTTCTTGGGATATGAGGTAGAACTTGAAGAAAAACTAGAAAATCCTTCACTTGAAAAAAATTGTCAATTGATTGAAGAATTTCTAAAGAAAGGAAAAACGTCTTACCAACTTTTTAATGATCGGATAAATGTCACCTGTGCGGGACTTAAAAAAGCCATCCGCTGGGTGGAAGAGAGGATTGATCAATGAAAAATGTAAAAATATTTCTTTATTTTTTAATTTCAACGTTCGTCATCGGGATGCTGATCCTTCCAACAATGGCTTCAGACAAAAATTCTAAAAAAGCCACGGAATCCGCATCTCCTTTGGACACGATTCAAGAGCAGTTGCAAAATATTTTTACAAAAAATTCTTCCGTCGCCAATTGCCAACGACAAAACTATTCACTCTCCTGTGCATATCAAACTCAAACTTTTCTTGTTCATACGTCAGACCTCAATGGCCAATACTTGCCCCAAACGTATCATGCCGACGGCCCCAATGCTCAAGGTTTTCTGATCAATTTAGAAGAAAGAGATGGTCAATGCCCCAGAACCCTTTTAGTTATGCCGCAGGAACTGGATGAACCTTATTGGAGAACCTATGTCAATCAATACAACCTTTCCAATGGCCATTGCCTCTCGCTGTCTTTTGCTTATGGCAGCCGAGTCAACGAAGAATTGAAAAAGCAAATCGTCCAAACCATCGATGCCATGGGGCAACAAGCCGATCCTGAAGTTAAAGGAAAATATTCACAATGATCAAGCAAAGGACCATTTCCTTTTATACCTTTGGATGTCGTCTCAATCAATCCGAGACCGCTGTGATCGAGAACAGTTTCCGCCAGAATGGTTATCAGGTTAGCCCATTAGGAAAGAATAGTGAAATTGTGGTGATCAACACCTGCACGGTCACTGAGAACGGCGATGCCGACACCCGTCGACTCGTTTCCAAGGTCAACCGTTTAAATCCTCACGCAAAAATTGCCCTGGTGGGATGTCAGGCCCAGATTCAAAAAGATCAATTGGCTCAACTTCCTAATGTCACGTGGGTTGTAGGAAACGAACGAAAGATGGACCTCGCAGACATCCTGCAGGGAAATTCGATTCCAAAAAAAAACGGTTGTTATAGCTCCGACGATCTCTCGAAAAAACTTTACGGTTTCTACACCCTCAATCGATCAACATCACACAAGGGCCAATCTCAAAATCCAAGATGGATGTGATTTTTTTTGCTCTTTTTGCGAGATTCCTTATGCACGAGGTCGCGCCCGCAGCCGGGAGTTTCCAGACATCCTTAAAGAAGCTCAAGCGCTTACTAAAGCGGGGCACAAAGAAGTGATTATCACCGGGATCAACGTCGGGACATACCAATATGAAAATAAGAATCTAATCGATGTCATTGATGCCCTAGAGAATATTCAAAGACTGGAACGAATCCGAATTTCTTCGATTGAACCAACAACCATTCCTGAAATTTTTGTTCAAAAAATGAGCAAATTCGGCAAGCTCTGCCGGTATCTTCATATTCCGATTCAGAGCGGTAGTGATCCTATTTTGACGGAAATGAAACGCCGTTATACCCTCAAAGAATTTGATGCTTTTATTCAACATGTTCATGATTGTGTGCCTGATGTTTGTATCGGAACGGATGTTATTGTCGGTTTCCCCGGTGAA
>JANLHA010000061.1 GCA_024653845.1 Candidatus Omnitrophota bacterium
CAGGGCCTTTCTTAAAACAGAAAATCACGTGAGTGCCCAAGATTTGTGTGCTCTGGTCAAATCTGAAAATTCTCAAATTGGATACACTACGGTATACCGCACGTTAAAGTTGATTGTTGAAAGCGGGATTGGTGAGATTGTCGACTTTGAAGACGGGGTCAGACGATTTGAACGTAAGATTGGACGAGAATACCATGCGCATTTCATTTGTAGCAAATGTGGGAAAACAGAGGAAATTTTTGACGAGAATATCGCCTTATTGAGTGAAAAATTAGCCAGAACCAAAGATTTTGTGCCCCAAAAACATCGTTTTGAAGTTTTTGGCATCTGCCAGGATTGCCAGTAATCAATATGTCGGAAAAAATAAATATTAAAAATTTGTTAAGTAAAGCCCATCTGGAAACATTTCAGGCGCCACAACTTCAGCGAAGAATGAAAGTTTTGGGACAAGATGGTACCGGTGCGGAAATCGATTTCAGTTATCAAGTTCGAAAATTCAAATGCAAAAACGGTTGTGAACATCATAATCATTTGGTCTGTGTCATTTGTGGAAGAAATACGTATTTGGACAATGAAGCCCTCGAAGATTTTCAAGATCTTCTTGCCAAAAGTCATGGTTTCAAGCCACAGCGTTGCACACTCCAAATCTACGGATATTGTGAAGACTGTCAATAAACCCCTTTAGGATAAAAAATTATGCCTGAAACTGTTACTCTTAAGCTCAAAGAAAAGAATTTCGAAATTCCTGTTATCTCTGGGACAGAAAATGAGAAGGCCCTTGATATTCGTAAATTGCGTCAAGAAAGCTCCTATCTCACATATGATCCTGGATATGGCAACACGGGCGCATGCACCAGTGCGGTGACTTATCTCGACGGAGAAATAGGAATCTTGCGTCATCGGGGAATTCCGATTGAACAATTGGCAGAAAAATCTTCTTTTTTAGAAACATCATATTTACTGATTTATGGTGATCTCCCAACCAAATCTCAACTTGAGAAATTTAAGAAGACAATTGCTAAGCAGGCAGATTTAAACAAAGATTTTAAAAATTTATTCGCCAGTTACCCCAAATTCGCTTCGCCTATGGCTGTCCTTGTGGCCATGGTTTCTTCACTCGCGGCATATTATCCAGATTTAGCTAAATCGAATCCGAGTAAAGAAGACGTGGATGAACTTGCTATTCAGCTTTTATCTAAAATGCCAACGATTTGTGCCTACATTTATAAAACAACACTTAAGAATGAATCTTTTGTTGAGCCCAGAAAAGACTTGGACTATGTTTCCAATTTTCTTCATTTGATGTTTTCTTCAAAGAAAAAAGAGTATCCATTGAATCAAGAAGTTGTCGAAGCACTGGAAACATTATTGATTCTTCATGCCGATCATGAACAGAACTGCAGTACATCGACGGTGAGAATGGTGGGGAGTTCTTGGGCGGATCTCTTTGCATCCATTTCAGGAGGAATTTGTGCGTTATCGGGGCCATTGCATGGGGGTGCCAATCAAGAAGTCATGGAGATGCTTGAGGCCATTCATGCCGATGGAGGAAATATTAAGAAATATGTCAGCAAAGCCAAAGATCCTAAAAGTGATTTCCGTTTGATGGGTTTTGGGCATCGGGTTTATAAAAATTATGACCCGCGTGCGAAAATCATCAAGCGACGGGTTGATGATGTATTGAAGAAGCTGGGGGTCCAAGATCCTCTATTAGAAATTGCTTGGGCTTTGGAAAAAGTGGCTCTCGAGGACAGTTATTTCATTGAACGTAAACTTTATCCTAATGTGGATTTTTATAGCGGGATCATTTACAAAGCTATCGGAATTCCAACGAACATGTTTCCCGTGATGTTTGCTATGGGCCGTCTGCCGGGCTGGATTGCGCATTGGAAAGAAATGAAAGAAAACCCGGAAACAAAAATTGGCCGTCCGCGACAAATTTATGTTGGGAAAAATCAAAGAGATTATATTCCATTAGACCAACGCACCTAGAAAGGATTCTGTCGTGATCAAGTTCCATCCTACTGCCAAATTTGATAAAGATGCGAGTGTTATTTTTCTTAACAAGGAACAAGCCAAGTCGAAGACTCTTTCTGGAATTGTCAATTCTAAAATTCGAGAACAAATTCTAGCTTTGATCAAGAATGAGCAGTTTCAAGCAGATGAAGGAGAGGTTTTTCCTTTGGCTTTGGGTAAACAAAAGATTTTGTTCGTTGGGATGGGTGACCGTTCAAAGTTAACGCCCACGTCGCTTAGAAAATTGGCGCGTCAGGCAGTGCTTTCATCCTATCTGAAAAAGGTCAAGGATGTGGAATGGGTTACCGATGATCAAAAAGATGAAACAATCATTGGGGTCATCGAAGGGATTTTGATTGGTGGATATTCGTGGGATAAATATCGTAGTGGGGAACAAAAAGTTGCGAAGACTCATCATATTATAGCTGCGTATAAGCCTGCGTACGATGATACCCTGACTGTTTGCAAGGGTGTTTCTTTGACAAGGGATTTGATCAATGATAATGCTGATGTCGTGACGTCGACGTATCTCGAAAAAGTCGTGCGGGGGTTGGTGAAAGATCATAAAAATGTGAGTTTGGAAATTTTGAATGAGAAAGAGATGAAAGCGGTAGGGCTCGGTCTTCATTTGGCAGTTAATCAGGGAAGCAATAAAGAGCCAAAATTGATCATTGTTCGCTACCAAGGGGCTAATGCAAAAAAAGAATATGATGTTGCCCTCGTTGGGAAAGGAATGACATATGATACCGGAGGGTTGAATATCAAGACAACCGGTCATATGGAAGCGATGCGCATGGACATGAGTGGTGCCGCCGCAGTCATCGGGACGCTTCACAACGCTCTCGCTTTGAAACTGAAAAAGAATGTTTTATTTGTCATGCCAATTGCAGAAAATGCTATCGATGCGAATTCTTATAAACCAGGGGATGTCATTCGCGGCTACGACGGCAAAACGGTGGAAATTGGGAATACCGATGCGGAAGGCCGCTTGGTGTTAGCTGACGCTTTTTCGTACGTGATTAAAAATTATAAGCCCAAAACGCTTGTTGATATCGCGACGTTAACCGGTGCGGTCATTGTAGCTTTGGGGCATGATTATAGTGGATTGGTTTCCTGCAAAGATGAATTGGCGAATCAATTGTTGCGGGCCGCGGAAGAAACAGATGATCGTGTGTGGCGATTACCGTCATATCCGGAAATCAAAGACGCAGTTAAGTCATTGATTGCGGATATCAGAAATACGGGATGGCCTAAAGGAGCTGGTGGAACCATTACTGCTGCCGAATTTTTACGTCAGTTCACGCCAGGAACCCCATGGGCGCATTTGGATATTGCTGGAACCGCTTTTAATGATGGCAAAGGAAGGCTTTATTATGGTCATGGCGCCACAGGTGCGGGAGTGCGGCTCATGACAAGATATTTAATCAATTCTTAGGAGAACTATGAACCAGAAAAAAATTTTTTCGTTCGTAAGTCTCGGAATGATTTTGGTAGGGACGCTTCTTTTAGGAGCGTCCTTTCTTTTTGCTTCTACATCTTCTGTGCATTGGATTCGCTTAAAAGATGATACGATCAACCCCATCACGGCGGAATACATTTCCCAATCGATTGATCGTGCTGAAGAAGAAAATGTTCAATGCTTGGTGATGCAATTGGATACCCCAGGCGGACTGTTGGCTTCAACGCGCTCTATTGTCAAGAGGATGCTGGCTTCTAAAGTGCCGATTGTGGTGTATGTGGCTCCGGGAGGTTCACGAGCTGGGTCGGCAGGAGTTTTTATCACCTATGCGAGTCACGTTGCAGCCATGGCTCCATCGACAAATATTGGGGCAGCACATCCCGTTGATATTGGAGGTGGGGGAGGGGCGCCACAGCGAAAAGAGGATGATCTCTGGAAAGGATTGCAAGAATTTTTAGAGGCTGAAAAAAAGAAGCGTCAGGAAGAAGAGAAGGCCAAGAATTTGTCGAATAAAGAATCTGCAAGAAAATCTTCTGATTCTTCAGAAAAAGCAATTGAAGAAAAATCCGAAACATCCAACGAGAGTCTTGAAGAAGATGACAGCCCCATGAGCAGCAAAATTTTGCAAGATACAGTCGCTTTTATCAAAACGCTGGCCGTCCAGCGCGGGCGCAACGTCGAGTGGGCAATCAAAAGCGTGACAAAAAGTTTGTCGATCACAGAGAAAGAAGCACTGGAGTTGGGTGTGATTGAGTTGATTGCGCAAGATGAAAAAGATCTTTTAATTCAACTCGATGGACGAAAAGTGACCATTGACGGGAAAGAAATTGTTTTGCAAACCAAAGATGCGACAGTCAAGTATGTCGACATGGACGCTCGGCAG
>JANLHA010000064.1 GCA_024653845.1 Candidatus Omnitrophota bacterium
AGAAGAAACGCCAATGAATCCGAAACTGTAGAAGGAAAAATGATGTTTCTATTAAACCGGTTCTTACAAACAGGCGAAGGGATCCATGCCGTCATTGAAGCTCAACTGAATGAAGCAGCTCCAGAAGAAATCAGTGGAAGCCGTGAAGAACGAGTTCCCCCTCCACCACCATTAGCGATTCCTACACTTCGTGAACCGCTTTATGCAGGAGATCGAACCATTCAAGTGCAATTTGATCCAAGCAATTATATTCAGCCATTTACATTTGACATTGAAATCATTCATCATCCCAATGTCATGTATTCTCGCAATGCCACCCAACAAGAAATCAACAATCGACTGTTTGTTTATGAGTTGCCAGCAGACTTTGTGTTAGCTGATAACGACCGCGTCAAGGCGCACCTTAAAGCAAAACCTCATGTGAATCTCGAGGAAGCCCAGGTCGAATCCTTATGGTCGCTCGTCGGGACGCGTCCACCCATGGTATTGCGGAACATCAACCCTAATGATGCAAGAATTGATTCCCGTCAACAGAATGACAAGGCAATCCAGAAGGCGAGTCAGAAGAAAAAATTACAGCAGAATAATTTTAGAATACCATAAGCAGCAGGTTACTTCTCAACTTGTTCTCCTTTGAAGACCAACAGGAGAATCAGGGACGTCATCACCCACAAAATGATGAGGGCATTTTGTTCAAGAGTGCCACCCCACAAAAGAAAAAGCCAAAGCACAACGGCTAAAGCAATAAAAAGCGCGACATACCCCGTTCCCAAGAAACTTAATCGCAACTCACTCCATTTGCCTAAGGGGAAAAAACGCAATAACAGCCAGCCCATTGCCATATTGATGGCAACTACGATCATAAACGTGACCATCACCTTGAACCCAAAATAAGGGTTTACCAAATTCGGCTCTTGTAAAATGTCATATCCTGGCTTAACAAAAATCCTCACTCCCGTCGAAAGTAAATAAACATTCCAATCTGATGGGGGATTAATGACCGAATGATCAAAATCAATAAAATACTGCCACCGCTCCGACAACTCCAGAGGATACAGCATATAGCGAGCTGCGATACGATAAATATTAAAATCCGTTGGAGAAAATTCCACTCTCGCCGTTGAAGGAATATACTTCTTGGCTTCCATGGATGAGAGATACAAAGAGCCTCCCGTGTTCATTCTCTCATGACTACTTTTGATGAAAGTCAAATTTTGAATAGCAGGCGGCGGCTGAAAAAAGACCAAATAGAAAGCTCGACAAGAAAGCAGAAAAAGAAGGATTAAAAAAATGGTTTGAAGCTGTGGACGTTTGAGTTGAGGAAACGAGAGGTTCATATGAGAAGAATAAAAAAGCCGATAAAGGGGGAATTCTTAATCCCCTTTAGCTTCGGCAACTCAGCCACCATATTGTCTGCTCCCTGACTTTGCTTTTCATCTTTTGTGCCTTCAATTGCTAAGGCCTTTTTGGGTTAAGACAGTTTAGGTCTGTAGCTTTGCGTCCCCGGATTTCCCCGGGTTTGCCTTTATCGGCTTAACTTAACCATAACATATTCTAACTTGTCGAGCAAGTCAACAAGAATATCATAAATTATTGCACTATATTAACTTATACCTAGGCTCAAAAATATTCAAGTCAAATGATTTAAACAATCACTTGACTGCTATTTCATAACATATGAACTAGCTTAAACTTACAACCCTACCGCTCTGCCCGCCGAATTTCTTTGAAAAAATCCTGTAAAAGCTTTGGACTCTTCTGGCCAGCCGCTCTTTCCACGCCACTAGCCACATCAATGGCATAAGGCTTGGTTTTGAGAATAGCCTGCCGGACATTTTTAGAATTAAGGCCGCCGGATAAAATCCAGGGTCGCTTGAGGCGTTCAATTCCTGCGAGCGACTCCCAAGAAAAAGTTTTTCCACTCCCACCGAAAGAACCTTCTTGATGACTATCAAATAAAAAAGCACTTACTGCAAAATTTTTTAAATCCTTTAAAGAAATTTCTTTTGAAACCCGAACTGCCTTGATGACTTGATATTCTGTCGAGAATCCCTGACAATAATGAGAACTTTCATCTCCATGAAATTGCAATGTTCGAATCCGACAAAATTCTGCGACTCTTTTGACCTCTTCTTCCCTCTCATTGACAAATACACCCACAGGGGTCACGAACGGCGGGATCTGTTCAATGATCTTTTTGGCTTCCGACGGAGAAATGAATCGGCGGCTTCCTCGATAAAAAATAAATCCTAAAGCCCAGGCTCCACAAGAAACTGCGGCGAGAGCATCTTTGAGATTCGTGATTCCACAAATTTTGACTCGGACCATCACCCCTCCCCTTATTGTCCTTGCATAATGCTCTGCATCGACGCTGGAATATTTTGCGAGCGCATGAACGTTTCGCCAATCAAGACGGCATGAACACCAAGCCGGTGCAATTCCTCGATTTCTTGGTGCGATTGAATTCCACTCTCGGCGACGACGACACAATTCTTAGGAACTTGAGGAACCAATTTTCGACTCACATCAAGACTGACATCAAATGTCCGCAAATTACGGTGATTGATCCCAATGATTTCCGCGCCAGCTTTTAAAGCTCTGCGCAGCTCGTCCTCATCGTGGATTTCGATTAAGCTTTCCAAATCCAAATCCGTGGCCCTATTGATCAAAGATTTAAGCTCTTCATCACCGAGAATAGCAACAATCAGTAAGATCGCACTCGCTCCACAAGCACGCGCTTCATAAATTTGCCCCTCATCAATGACAAAATCTTTCATCAAAAGAGGGATTTGAGGATGACAGGCATGAATGTCTCTCAAATATTGCTGGCTTCCTAAAAAAAATTTCTCTTCAGTTAAAACAGAAAGGGCGCTGGCGCCGTTCTGTACGTAAACTTCTGCAATTTTAAGAGCATCAAAATCTTGACGCAAAATTCCCTTGGATGGCGAAGCTTTCTTGATTTCAGCAATCAAGTTCATTTGGCCAGACTTTGAGATAGCTTTCTTAAAAGAAGCAATCTTGCCAGATAACTGCGCCGAAGACTCTCGTCGGAGACGATCATAAGACTCCTTCTTTTGGACGAGAACCTGTTTTTTATGGGCAACAATTTGATTTAAAAAATCTACGGACATTGCGTTTTCTTTCTCAGAGCATCCAACTTTTCACGCGCCTTCCCCGAATCGATCGCATGGGCTGCCACCTGCAATCCATCTGAAATATTTCTCACCTTCTCCGATAGATACAACGCATACGCGGCATTCAACAGCACAATATCTCGTCGAGGCCCTTTCTGCCCAGCAAAAATATCCTTGGCAATCTGAACATTCATCGCCAAATCACCACCACGCAAATCCTCTTCTCGAGCCTGCGCAATTCCCAATTCCGAAGGATCGACATCATAGGTCACGATCCTCTGACCATCAAATTCGCCAATAAATGTTGGGCCTGTGGTGGTGAACTCATCCAATCCATCGCTACCATGAACAACCAACGCTCGTCGGAGTCCTAAATTTTTCAGCACATGCGCCAAAGGTTCCACCAAGTCCCGGCTATAAACGCCCATCACTTGATGGGTGGCTCCTGCAGGATTAATCAAAGGCCCCAAAATATTAAAAATGGTTTTGACCTTCAAAGCTTTACGCACTGGAGCGACCTGTTTCATCGCTGGATGCAGTTTTTGCGCAAATAAAAACGCAATCCCGATGTCATCCAAGCACTCTGATAAATGCTTTTCCTCAATATTGAGGTTCACGCCCAAGGCCTCCAAAAGGTCCGCACTGCCCACTCGGCTGGAAACCGAACGATTCCCGTGCTTGGCCACAACAACGCCTGCTCCGGCGACAACAAATGCCACAATCGTCGAGATATTGAAACTTCCCTTTTGGTCCCCTCCCGTCCCGCAGGTGTCTAACACCACCGGATGTCGAGTTTTTACAGAAAGTGAAACCTGTCGCAACAATTTCGCGGCACCAGTGATTTCGTCAATGGTTGGCCCTTTCTCATTGAGGGCCAAAAGAAATTCACTGATTTGATCTTCACGGGCCTGGCCCGACATGATAGCGCGCATCACGTCTTCAATTTCGGCTTGAGTCAAATTCTGGCGATCTTTGATTTTTTTAAGATAAAGATCCATGAGAGGAAAGTTTTAAAAAATTCTTCAAGATCTGCTTTCCGGATTTGGTAAGAATCGATTCGGGATGAAATTGCACACCCCATAACGGAAGCTGTTTATGCTGGACCGCCATGATTTCGCGGTCTTGGTCTTTGGTCCACGCGGTGACTTCTAAACAATCGGGAACTGTTTTAGGGTCAATCACCAACGAATGATAACGAGTGGCTTCAAAAGGATTTTCAACGGAGGTAAAAATTCCTTTTCCCTTGTGTTCAATGGGCGAAGTTTTACCGTGCATCAGATGTTTGGCCCGGATGATTTTTCCACCATAAGCATATCCAATACTTTGATGACCCAAACAGACGCCAAGAATCGGAATTTTTCCAGCCAAATCACGAATGACGTCGACGGAAATTCCCGCATCTTCCGGCCGGCCGGGTCCTGGAGAAATCACAATCCATTTCGGATTCATCCGTCGCACCTTCTCAACGGTCAAGGCGTCATTGCGATACACTTCAAGAGGCACCTTCAATTCGCCAAAATATTGAACAAGGTTATAAGTGAACGAATCGTAATTGTCGATTAAAAGCAACATTATCCTTTTTCTCTCCACACTTTGGCACCCAGGCCTTTAAGTTTTTCATCCAAATGTTCGTATCCACGCTCGAGATGATAAATTCTCTGGATTTCCGTTTTCCCTTGAGCTGCAAGACCCGCGATCACCAGCGCCGCCGAGGCTCTCAAGTCCGACGCCATGACTGGCGCTCCATACAACTGCTTCACGCCTTGAATGACTGCTGCATTCGTTTCTCGTCGGATCTGAGCACCCATACGATTAAGTTCAGCGATATGCATAAAACGGTCTGGAAAAACTTTATCTTCAATAACGCTGACACCCGGTGTCAGCGCCATGACCGCCATGAACTGGGCCTGCAAATCTGTCGGGAATCCGGGATACGGATACGTTGTCACACTTACAGGGAATCTTCGTTTTTGACATTGAACCGTGAGGGCATCTCCTTTTTTAGAGAATCTTACACCATGCTCTTGCAACTTATCAATCAACACCAAAAGTTGAGATTCGTTGACATCGCGGATCGTGATGGTACTTCCCGTCGCCACAGCCATCAGAATGTATGTCCCTGTTTCAATTCTGTCCGGAGAAATCCTAAACTCAGCGCCATGAAGTCTTTTAACACCCTTGATGACCAGACGTGGGCTTCCTTGTCCCTGGATTTGTGCGCCCATTTTGATTAAGAAATTCGCAAGATCTTCAACTTCCGGTTCACACGCCGCGCATTCAATCACCGTGGTCCCCTGGGCCAACACCGCCGCCATCATCAAATTTGCTGTCGCCAATACAGAGGAACCAAATGTTCCACCCAAATAAATCAAATCGCCTTTGAGTTGCTTTGCTCGGGCAATCACATAACCACCCTCGACGTCAATTTTGGTTCCCATGGCTTTCAATCCCTTCAAATGCAAATCCACTGGACGAACACCAATGACACATCCTCCGGGCAAAGACACTTTCGCTTTTTTCATCTTAGCTAATAGAGGACCCAAGACGCAAAAAGATCCCCGCATCGTCGAGACCATCTTATAATCCGCAACCGTTTTTAAAGGCCCATGCTGTGAAATGCGAACCCTATTGCCCTCAACAACCACTTTTTTCCCTAAAGATTCAATCAACCGCAACATGGTTTTTGTATCCCGCAATTGTGGAACATTATCAACCACACACGGCTCATCAGTTAAAAGGGTTGCAGCCAAAATCGGCAATGTGGCATTCTTAGAACCACTTATTTTGACCTCGCCCTTTAAAGGCCGGCCTCCTTCAATCATCATTTTCTCTAGCTGGATCATATTTGAAACTCCATGGATTTAAATTTTCTGAGCAAGAACAATTCGCGGTGTCCCGACGTAATCATTAAAAAATTCGATCGAAGTGTATTGACTTGTTTTCTGAAAAAGCTGGACCATCGCAGGCTTTTGTCCATCACCAATTTCTAAAATCATTCGGCCATTATTTTTCAACAATTGATGTGCCTTCTCGACGATCAATTGATAATATTTCAAGCCTTCTTCTCCTCCATCCAAGGCCATTCGTGGTTCTTGTTGAACATCTCTGGGCAACGACGAAAGCTCGGATGTTCTAATATACGGCGGGTTAGAAATAATCATATCAAATAATTCGTCTTCGGGGAATGAGCGATTCAAGTATTCTTCCATTGGACAAAGGAAGAACTGAATTTGCGCATCAACGTCATGAGCCCGGGCATTCTCGAACGCCAAATCCAAGGCATCTTGTGAGGCATCGATCGAAACAATCCCGGCGCTTGGCAAATTTTTAGCTAAGGCAATAGCAATATTTCCTGAGCCGGTGCCAATGTCGAGGATACGAGGACCGAGGAGCGAACCCGAAGAAAAATTCAAGACTTTTAAAGCCTCTTCCACCAAAATTTCCGTCTCTGGTCGCGGGATCAACACTCTGGGGCCTACCTTAAGCGTCAATCCCATAAAATCCGCCGTTCCCAAAATGTATTGCAATGGCTCTCCTTGCGCACGCCTTGTTTGCATGGATGCGAATGCTTCTCGTTGCCTCTCAGACAATTCTAGGGGGTCAAGATACAGATCCGCCCGTTGACAATCCAACAGCGAAGTTAACATTTGTTCGTGTTCAGTCATAAATCATTGCTCCTGACGAGTCATTTCTTCTTCCGCACGCATTAACGCATCCGTTAAC
>JANLHA010000079.1 GCA_024653845.1 Candidatus Omnitrophota bacterium
CCAAAACTAAAACCTTTCGGATCGGTTTCTTGCTTGCTATTGGTCCCATCAACTTCCTGAAAGTCAGATTCTTTTTGACTGACCCCCCAACTGAAACCTTTAGGGTCCGTCCCTTGTTGGCCAATTTTTTCTTGAGCCTTCCGTTCCGCCAATTTAGGACTCGCTGCCTGGAAAGAAGGGTCTCTGCGAACTTCGCCCGCGCCTGCGGCGAGAACTTCGGCTCTTCCTAAAATCGTGGGAAGAATCAGAACGGCCATGGATAATATAATGAAACGAAATAACAGAATCTTTTTCATCTTATTTCTCCTTGGTTAAAAACTTCAATATGAATCATTTTTTATAAATCAATTCCTTTTCCTCTTTTTTATCTGGGACGACTCCTGATTTTTCTTTGGAAGGAAAAATCACTTCCCTTTTCGACATGCTGGGCATAAGAGTTTTCGTTTTTGAAGAAGGAACAACAGCTTCTTCTCCCACTGGTGGAATCTCTGGTGAAGGATTAATTTCTGGGGCGACATTTTTTTCCTGCTTACCCTGTTGTTCACCCATCAATTCCTTTTTCTCGGAAGATTCAATTTGCTGGGCTTGTGCAGATCTCTGCCGTTCCTCCGCCATTTTTCTCCAAGCTTCTTCCATTTCTTGCTGTTGTTTACGGAGCACTTCCATTCTCCGATTGACTTCCTCCTCATCACCTCTGGGAAGATTAGCATTCAAATTTTCTGGCGAGACAACTACTGTTTTATGAGGCGATTCGGATGTCGGTTCAGGACTGGCAACGGGTGCGACAGGAATATTCGAAGCTTCCGGTTCAGATGCTGGCGCAGATTGCTCTTCTTGTGCCGGAGCTTGGGCCGCCTGTTCTTGAGCCTCAATAACCATTTCCGCGCTTGCGGTCAATTCGGGTTCACCAGGGAATCTCCCTCCCCGAATAGAGACTCGAACACGGTCTCCATCCTGAAGGGTATACCGGGAGACTCCCTGATAATCTTCAACCGTTCTCGGGATCAAAAATTCTCCACCGTTGATTTGCCTAATCTCTGCACGTAAATTCTGCTGGCCTGTAATTTCTATATTTGCATTGACACCTGAACGAAAAATGGTCAAATCGTATCTGACTAATACACCGTTAAGCTGAGGCTGTCCTGTAAACACATGATTAAAGAAAGAAAGGCTCATTTGTGGAGCTGGAATCTCAGCCGGAAGCTCGGTGTAATTCTCCAGATGATGTTCTTCGGGTTCCGGTGTTTGTGCTTGCCCCTGAACAGCTTGGATACTGACAGAAACAGCTTGGTTTAACATCATGGCTTGCTCAATATCTGTAAGGTCCCGGTTTGTAACGATAATCTCAACACGCTCAGTCAGGATTTCTCCATCCGGCTCTGTCCTTCCCTGGAGAGTTGCAATGACTCTCTGATTCCCTTCTAATGATCTGACACCGTGATCTCTACCGGTCACCGCTACACGAAATTCTCCATTATTAACAGGAACCTGTCCGATCTCGTCCCAATCAAGCCGAATACTCAGAGTGACATTGTGACGAAAAATGTTTTGATCGTATCGACCAGAAATCCAAGTATCACCTCTTTCTAGAGGGTTGAGTTGAAGTGAAGATACCCGCTCTGGACGCCCTGGCTGCACAACCGTCTGAGCTGTTGCTCTAAAAATCTCACTTTGGGGATCTTCCGCATGCAAGGTTCTTCCTTCAATAGTCACAACAACGACTTGTCCTGCAGAATCTGGAGGAAAAAGAAATGTTGGATCATTAACTCGAGGAAGTGCAATGTCCAAGGAACCCCTAACTCCAGCAATTTCTTGTGTTACGACTCTTATACCATCAATTTCAATACTCGCTCGTACATCATAAACAAAAACACGAGGGTTATACCAACCTCTAATACTATTTGTTCCCACATGAATAGGCATCAATTCCAAAACATTAGCGATTTCCTGCTGGGCGTACACAGAAGGCATTTGAAAACAGCTAAATCCTAAAGCAATTGATATAAATAACTTACGTAAAAAATAATCTTTTCTCATAAGATTTTTCCTTATTGTTTGTATTTCAAGCCAGCTGCAAGAAAGTATAATCTATAAATTATTAAAAGACAAATTTTCTAAACTTTTTAGGCTCTAATTTATTGAAGAAAATGCTTTTGATGGGAACTAAAAGATTCCATACCTTCCCAAAAGCCAAGAAATGATCTGATCCCCCCAGAAAAGGGCAATCAAAGAACCCAAAACCAAAAAAGGGCCGTAGGCAATGGCACTGTCTTTGGTTCGAATTTTTTCAATGATTCCATAAACCGCGCCAAAAAAAGGTGCGATAAAAAAGGCTAATAATGCCAATTTCCATCCCATGAACGCGCCCACCATCGCCATCAATTTTACGTCTCCGCCCCCCATGGATTCTTTTCGAAAAATCGCATCACCCAAAAGCCCCATCAAATAAATTGATCCCCCTCCAATCAGAACGCCAAGAACCGACCAACCTAAAGATTTTAAATGCGGCAAAATCCCCTCTCCCCCCATACCATGCAATTCTGGGAAAACGAAACTCAAGAAAACTCCTACAGCCATTCCACCTACGCTGATCTCATCGGGAATGATCCGGTGTTCAAAATCCACAAATGTCGCAACGATAAAACCACTGACCATCACCGTATAAGCAAAAAAGAATCCCGTCCAGCCGAAATACAAATACAATCCCAAGAACGAGATGGCCGCGGTAAACTCAACCAAAGGATATCGAAAAGAAATTCCCCGTCGACAAAATCGGCATTTCCCCCCTAAGAAGATAAAACTAAAAACCGGAATGTTATCATACCAAAGGATTGGCGTCTTGCAGTGAACGCAGTGCGATGGCGGCTGAACGACAGACTCCTCTTTAGGGAGACGGACAATACAAACATTTAAAAAACTTCCCACCACAAGTCCAATGAGAAAAACAAATACGGCAATAATCATCTGCGCTTCAACCATTTTGGATTGCCTCTCTCAAACTCTGACGCATCTTGTTTTTAACATCTGCATCCAATTGGACATTGGCCCAATGTTGAAAGGCCAACACCCCCTGATAAAAAAGCATCTCCAATCCATTGGCCGTCTTCGCGCCCATTTTTTTTGCGGTCTTGAGCAAAAGGGTTTGTGCAGGATTATAAATCACATCATAAACCAAAAGATTGGAATGCAACATCTCTTCTGGAACAAGCAAAGGATCGCGGGGATTGAGCCCAACGGATGTGGTGTTGATCAAAAGATCGGCCAACTCAATATCCAAATCTTCGATGGAAGAAACAATCTCGACATTGCTCATATCCACACGTTGTTCTAAATCGCGAATCAATCCCTCTACCGTTGAAATGGTTCGATTATAAATTTTAATGAATTCCGGCTTCTCGGGAATGAGCCCGAGGACGGTCAAAATTGCGCGGGTGGTTCCTCCCGCACCCAGAATGGCAACACGCTTCCCGCGAGGGTCAAATTTGAGTTCTGTAAGATGTGCTAAGAATCCCGGACCGTCGGTGTTATATCCTGTCAACTTACGATCTTGAGAAATCACAACAGTATTAACTGCCATCGCGCGTTTGGCAAAAGGCGCTAACGTGTCCAAATAAGGGATAACTTTTTCTTTATAAGGGACCGTCACGTTTAAACCAAAAATCGGGGAATCTTCTCGTCGAAGATTTTCAAAGAAAACCTCCACCTCGTCGTCTTGAAGAGGAAAAGTTTTATAAATCGCCTCAACACCTAGAGCTTCAAAAGCGGCATTATGCATCACCGGCGAAAGGCTATGGCTTAAGGGGTATCCAATGATGCCATACGTTGGGACGTTTTTCATCTGCTCTATATCAAAATTTTGTTAATGGCGTTAAGGTAGGCTTTTGCCGAGGCCACAATGATATCCGTACTGGCACCATGAGAGATGACGATTTTGTCTTGGATTTTCGCTTTGATCGTGACTTCACCCAAAGCATCTTTACCTCGAGTGACCGACTGAATCGAATAATCTAACAATTCGCCTTTGACATTAACAATGCTGTCGATGGCTCGATAACAGGCCTCGACAGGCCCGTCTCCCGACGAAACTTTCTCGTAAGTTTTTCCATTGGATTCCAAGATCAATTTAACTTCCGGAGTCACATTCATACCGCTTTTTGTAATCAAATCAACCAAAGTCCATGTGGGTTTAACCGTTTTGACTTCATCTTCGATAATGGCAATCAAATCTTCATCAAAAACATCTTTCTTTTTATCCGCGAGAGCCTTAAATCGCTCAAAAGCTTTGTCGACTTGATCATCGGGTAATTCCATTCCTAAAGATTTCAAACGAACCTTGAAAGCATGACGACCAGAGTGCTTACCCAAAACCAATCCTGTCCCCGTAAAACCAACATCTTCTCCCCGGATGATTTCGTAAGTTGAGCGTTCTTTCAAAATCCCGTCCTGATGAATTCCGGACTCATGACGAAAGGCATTCGCACCCACAATGGCCTTGTTTGGCGGAACGACAAACCCCGTCAACTTACTCACCAATCGGGACGTCTTATAAATTTCTTTGGTATTAATCCCCGTCGAGCAACCATAAAAGTCCGATCGCGTTCGAATCGCCATAACGACTTCTTCCATTGACGCATTTCCTGCGCGCTCGCCAATGCCATTAACTGTGCATTCCACTTGTCGTGCCCCATTCTTGACCGCAGCCAAGGAGTTGGCAACCGCAACGCCCAAATCGTCATGGCAATGCACCGAGATGATCGCTTTATTGATATTAGGAACATTATTTTTAATATCCAAAATCAATTGGCCATACTCAGCAGGAACACTATAACCAACCGTATCTGGGATGTTTACTGTCGTCGCGCCAGCATCAATGACAGACTCTAAGATCTGATATAGAAATTTCTTCTCGCTGCGTGAAGCGTCTTCCGGCGAAAACTCAACATCTTCCACCCTATCACGAGCGTATTTCACCGCATCCACAGCCATCTTCAAAATTTCATCTTCGGTCTTTTTCAACTTATGTTCCAAATGAATTTTGGAAGTTGCCAAAAAAACATGAATACGGGGACGCTTGGCCACCTTTAAGGCTTCATGCGCGGCATCGATATCTTTTTTAATTGAGCGAGCTAATCCGCAGACAGAAGAATTTTTGATATTCCTCGCCACATTTTTCACCGATGCAAAATCTCCGTCGGAGATCACCGGGAACCCCGCCTCAATGATATCCACCCCCAAACGCTCCAAAGCAAAAGCAATCTCCAATTTCTCGTCCTGGTTCATGCTTGCTCCAGGGGCTTGTTCCCCGTCGCGTAAGGTGGTATCAAAAATGAGAACTTTATCGGATTTACTCATATGTCATCATTGGGTTGATGTGAACGAAGGAGTTGAATCCTTGAACGAATATATTCAATCTACTTCTTCATCCACGTCATCATGCTTCTCAAGTCAGCGCCCACTTTTTCGATAGGGTGATTTCTCCCTGCTTCTCGAAGTTTGTTAAAATTCGGACGCCCTTTTTTATTTTCATTGATCCATTCTCGAGCGAATTTTCCCGACTGGATCTCTTTCAAAATTTTCTGCATTTCTTTACGAACCCTTGCATTGATCACGCGTGGCCCCCGGGTCAAATCGCCATACTCAGCCGTATCCGAAACTCGCTGACGCATTCCAGTGATCCCTTGTTCGTAAATCAAATCTACAATCAACTTCAACTCATGCAGGCATTCAAAATAAGCCATCTCCGGCGCGTAACCCGCGTTGACGAGCGTTTCAAATCCTGCCTTGATCAACTCACTCGCTCCTCCGCAAAGAACAGTTTGTTCACCAAAAAGATCGGTTTCTGTTTCTTCCTTAAAACTCGTCTCAAAAACACCCGCTCGTGTTCCACCCAATCCCTTGGCATAGGCAAGCGCATCTTGCAATGCATGACCTGAGGCATCTTGATGAATAGCCACCAAGCAAGGCACCCCTTTGCCTTCTTCAAATTGTCGCCGGACCAAAGCTCCTGGTCCTTTGGGCGCAATCATCCACACATCAATATCTGCGGGTGGTTTGATTCGTCCAAAATGGATATTGAATCCATGAGAAAAAACTAAAGACTTTCCTTTTTTCATATAGCGACGAATCGACTTCTTATAAACATCACCCTGCAAGTGGTCTTGAATCAAAAGCTGAATCACATCCGCTTCTTTGGCAGCCTTGTTGGCATCAACAGGTTTAAATCCATCTTCCACAGCCTTTTGATAATTGGGTCCGCCTTCTCGCTGACTGACAATAACATCTAATCCGCTATCTCGCAAATTCAAGGCTTGACCACGGCCTTGAATGCCGTATCCGACGATGGCAATCTTTTTATTTTTCAAATATTTAAAATCTGCATCTTTGTCATAATAAATTTTAGCCATGACTATCCCTTTCTTAAATAAACTCCGCGAAGGAGGTCCTCCAACTCTATCTCAATTTCCTTAACAACTCACAATATTCTTCAATTTGAGAATTGGGCCGCTTCTTAGCTTCTTTCAAATCAATAATATTCAATTCATCACGAATTTCACCTACCGCTTTTCCATATTGTCCCTTAAGAAGAAGATCTACCGCAGATGATCCTAAACGCGTTGCGAGAATACGATCATGCCCCGACGGTGATCCTCCCCTTTGAACATGTCCTAAAATCACAAAACGCGTTTCCAAGCCTGTCTTTTCGGTGATTTGGTTGGCCACCACAGTGGCTTTAGCAGCCCCTTCAGAAACAATAATAATCCAGCTGACTTTCCCCTTACGATTCCCTTCTAAAATATTCTGATACAGTGTTTCGTAATCAAAATTTTTCTCAGGAACAATAACCTCTTCAGCACCCGCAGCGACCGCCACCTGCAAAGCAATGTACCCTGACCGATTTCCCATCACTTCAACGACAAAAATGCGCTCCATACTGTGAGCGGTGTCGCGAATTTTGTCAATCGAATCAATCGCAGTATTGATTGCCGTCTGGCAACCAATGGTCTGATCAGTTCCGTAAATATCATTATCAATCGTTCCAGGCAACCCGATTGTTGGAACGCCAAATCTCTCAAAGAGTTCATGGGCGCCTCGATAGGATCCATCTCCCCCAATCACCACCAAAGCGTCAATCTGATACTTCTTGAGGACTTCAACAGCCTTTTGCTGACCTTCGAGTGTTTTAAATTCTTCACAGCGCGCAGTTTTGAGGATTGTTCCGCCACGATTAATAATATTAGAAACGGAACGGTGGTTCAAGTCGACCACGTCGCCATCGATCAAACCTTGATACCCACGCATGATCCCTGCAACTTGCAGCCCCCGGAATAATGCAGAACGCACAATGCTTCGAATGGCTGCGTTCATCCCCGGGCCGTCACCACCCGATGTGAGAATTCCAATTTTTCTTATTGAGGAATTGAGCATAATTAGCAGGAAGTTTTAAATTTAAGTCTTGCGGGTCCTGCTGCCTGTCGACAGACAGGCGGCAGGACCCGCAAGAAAATAAATAAAACTTTGATAATCTTTAATATCGATAATGTTCAGGCTTATACGGCCCTTCCGGCTCAACACCGATATACTTGGCCTGCTTGGGTGTCAACTTGGTCAGCTTGGCCCCCACATGATCAAGGTGTAACCGAGCCACTTCCTCGTCGAGCTTTTTAGGCAAACGGTAAACACCCACTTGATAACGGTGCTGCCACAATTCAATCTGCGCCAGTGTCTGATTGGTAAAAGAATTGCTCATAACAAATGATGGGTGTCCCATCGCACATCCCAAATTTACCAAACGGCCTTCGGCCAAAAGAATGATTGAATGCCCGTCCGGGAAGTGATATTGATCCACCTGAGGCTTGATATTCACTCGACGAATCCCTGGATACGATTGCAATTTGTTGACCTGGATTTCATTATCAAAGTGCCCAATATTGCAGACAATGGCCTTGTCCTTCATTTTGAGCATATGATCAATCGTAATGATGTCGCAATTACCTGTCGTCGTGACATACAGATTCCCTTCAGCAATGGCATCTTCAATCGTCTTGACTTCGAAACCTTCCATCGTCGCTTGAAGCGCACAGATCGGATCGATTTCGGTCACAATCACTCGAGCCCCAAAGCTGCGCATGGAATGGGCGCATCCTTTACCAACGTCGCCGTATCCACAAACGACAACAACTTTTCCAGCCAACATGATATCGGTCGCGCGCTTGATTCCGTCGGCCAACGATTCCCGACAACCATAAAGGTTATCGAATTTGGATTTGGTAACCGAATCATTAACATTGAATGCCGGGAAAAGAAGAGCGCCTTTTTCCATCATCTGATAAAGGCGATGCACACCCGTTGTCGTTTCTTCGGAAACGCCTCGGATCTCCTCAACTATCCGATGCCAGAGACGCGAATCTTCTTGAAGAGTTTCTTTAAG
>JANLHA010000086.1 GCA_024653845.1 Candidatus Omnitrophota bacterium
GAGGCATCTCTCAACCAGCAATAACGATAATCCCAATTGAGGTCTCCTCCCAATTTCTCGGGAAGCGATGTGGTGACAGAAGCAACCATTGCTCCCGAGGGAGCATAATTCATCAACTTGAGAATCAAAGCACTTCGAATCACGTCACTGCGGTAAGGCCCTTCATATTGAATTTGAGCCACAAAACTTTTCCACCACAGGATGGAACTTTCGATACGTTCTTCCGTTGTCGATCCCATACAAGGCAAAACCGCTGGTCCCTCTTCACTTAAGGTCAGCGAAAAATAAAAAACTTGTCCCTCATTAATAGTTAGAGAAGTAAGGATAGAATCTTTTTGGGTTACAAGATCAACATTGGTTCTCAAAAACAATGTTCCGCTCAACAATTCAATGCGAATTCCGAAAGGGCTCTTTCTTAAAAAGAAGTGTTGGTCGTTGGCCAACCCGCGAATGAAAAATTTAAAATCAAACTCCACCTTGCCAATGGGACATTCAAGTTTTCGTAGAATTTCATTCTCAGGAAGTAAAAACCCTTTTTTATTCTCTTCGGAATCCACAGGCATGAGATCTGTCAAAACGATCTTTCCTTGAGAAGTCGTAAAAGTGGTTTCTAAAATATTCGTGTCAACGATATATCGACGAGAAATTTGATGAGACTCTTTGGGGGAAATTTTCCATTGCCCCCGAGATGAATCCAGAAGGTACGCAAAAATAGGTTCACTATCAAAACGCGGCCAACATAACCAATCGATAGCACCGCTTTTTGAAATCAAAGCCGCACAACGACAATTTCCGATAACACCATAATCTTGAATTTTGTCCATAATCCATGTCACAAACTCTGATATTCTCTTGCCAAATGTGCCAAAGCCAAAGCCCCTAGGGACAATCCAAAATCTCTCAATGCGATGTCATAAAATCCCGGCATGGTTAATAAATTGAGAACAATACCCCAGAGCCAAAAAGCCACAATAGCTGCACCCAACATGGGACGAAATGCCACAATCAAGGCGGCTGCAATTTCAACAACACCGACAATCATCAAAAAAGTATGCGCGTTAACGACATTACTGATCAATGGAGAAAGATATTTGTCCCAGTCAGTGAGAAGATCTGTAAATTTGTCTATACCAGCAATTAATGGCAAAACGATAAAACCAAAATATAAAATTCGATAAGCCTTATAACAAAAACGATCTGCAAAATTTGCCTTTTCCATAAGCTCCTCCCTTAAATACTCAATTTATATTTTCTAGTATTATCGACGAGAAAGAGTTAGAACGGCATTAAGAAAGAATTAATAAATTCTAATATTGGAGTTGATTCTTGATCACTAAAAAATCTTCTTGGAGGACTTTTCGAAGGCTGGAATTATAAAGTGCAGCAGCGGGATGATACATGGGGACAACAACAAAGGAATAATGATCAAATTTGATCTTTTTGGGTTGACCATGAAGTTGAGAAATTCCTGAGATAGCTTGCATTTGAGGGATGTTAAACTGGCTCAACACAAACTTCGTCGAAAAGTTACCTAATGTCACCAAAATTTGAGGCTGGATGATTTCAATTTGTTTAATAAGATAAGGGGCGTGACTGACAATTTCCTGAATAGTGGGATTGCGATTGTTGGGAGGACGGTATTTCAGAATGCTCGTAATATAAACATCCTCTCGATTGAGCTTAATAGATTGCAACAGTTGATTGAGGATTTTCCCAGCGGCTCCCACAAACGGAAGGCCTTTCAAATCTTCTTGTTTCCCCGGCGCCTCACCAATGAAGAACACCGGAGCATTAGCGCTTCCCTCCCCAAAAACAATGTGATGAGCCGTTTTTTTCAAAGGCAAATCCTTCTTCATCATCACCTGCTTCAATTGCTCCAATTGATTCTCTTTATTTTTCATGTCTTCAGGATTTTTTCGCATACCTTCCCTGCCACTCGTTATAATGCCAGCCCGAAGTTCCGGTCAAAACCTTCAAAGGTGTTGTCTTAAGAGGAAGGGATGTCGGTTTCGATTTTGGCAAAAAGATAAATCACCGGGATCAAAAGATAGATCGCGATCGCAAATGAAATATTGACCATCGCCAAAAGCACGGCCAGAAGATACAACACGGGGCCCGCAAGAAGGTAAATGGGGGAATGTTTGACCGATGAGGCGTGCTCGTCCTTTTCTCTTGAAAGGATATACATCTTCATCAACACGAAACTCAACGCGGTGGCCATCATCGCGACGCCATAAAAAATCACGGCAATACGTTCATGAGGATAGCTTCCAATCAGGGCCGTAGGAAACGGGATGAAGGTCAAACACATCAAAAACAAACTGTTTAACCAAAAAATTCCCCGATCGAATTTTTTAATCAAGTGGAACAATTGCTGATGGTTGATCCAGTAGATACTGATGTAAAGAAAGCTGACCACAAAACTGATAAATTTAGGAAGCAGCTCCTTGAGGCCATGTTTGAGCTCATGAGAAAGATGCTCTCCGGTCACCTCGGGAATTCGTAATTCCAAAACAAGAAGCGTGATGACAATGGCAAAAACGCCATCGCTAAACGCATCCAAACGGTGCGTCGAAAAGCCCCCTGATCGAAAAATCTCACGAAAGAATTTCAAAACCTTATAGCTCCAGAACAGTTATCATTGTTTATGAAAGTCATTTTACCAGATGATGAATTGATCGCCCTAGATTTTTCATAAAAAAATCCCTATACTGATATGGCCAGTTAAACGAGGACAGATCACCCTATGGACTTAGACCATGAAGAAAAAGATCACCCAATGGATCCAATTTTTCAGAAAGGACATCTGGACCCTTTCCATCCAGCCTGAACATTCCCGTCGTAAAACATTTCTGATCAATCAACTGAAAATCATTCTTCTGGCCATCCGCAAATTTGATCAAAAACACGGTCGAATGCAGGCCGCTTCTCTCACTTACTATTCCGTCCTCGCCCTTGTTCCCGCCATCGCCTTGATTTATGGATTACTCAAAGGATTCCATCTGGAAGGAATCCTTGAACAAGAAATCTATAAGAAATTATCCGGACACGAATCTTCTTTGCAAACCATTTTTGGTTTAGCTGAATCCTATCTGACCGATACCAGCAGCAGCATTTTTGCAGGTATAGGGTTAACAATTTTATTATGGACAGTTTTCAAATCGATATCGACGGTGGAAGATGCACTTGATACCATTTGGGGAGTCAAAGAAAGCAAACCGTTCTTACGCAAACTGAGCGATTATCTCACCATTTTCTTAACATGCCCTCTGCTTTTGATCATTTCAGGCAGCCTGACCGTTTTTGTATCAACACAGCTCAACTACATTTCTCAAGAGATCACCCATCTAGGAATGCTCATTCCGATCGTGCAGATCCTTCTGCATATTTTACCTTTTGTGGTGATTTGGATTCTATTCACCTTCATTTACATTTTCATGCCAAACACCCAAGTCCATTTTTCGGCCGCGCTATGGGGTGGGATCATTGCCGGAACAGCCTATGAAGTTGTGCAGTGGACTTACATCATTTTTCAAGTCGGTGTCACAAAATTCAATGCAATGTATGGAAGTCTCGCAGCCATTCCCTTATTTTTAGTGTGGCTTGATGTGAGTTGGACCATTGTACTTTTCGGGGCTGAAGTGTCGTTTGCCAAACAGAACCTAAAAACGTATGAATTGGAATGTGAAAAGATCAAAGCGAGCTCTTACACCAAAAAACTGGGCGCACTCTTGATCACTTACCTTTGCGTTAAAAACTTCGAGAATGTCAAAGCCCCTTGGACCGCGCAACAGATTGCTGATCAAGCCCACATCCCTCTTCGCCTGGTGCAAGAACTGACGAACGAACTGGTTGGAGTCAACATCCTTTCAAAAGTCCTTTTAGACGATAATAAAACACTGGCTTACCAACCCGCCCAACCTCTGAACGAAATTTCTATCCAAAAAGTCATAGACGCCATTGAGCATTATGGCGAGGAAGAATTGCCGTTTATCAACGAAGACCGCTGCAAGAGCATCCGAGAAAAATTGGAGAAAATGGCTGAGACTCTTCAGCAATCGTTGAGGAATACCCTGTTAAAAGATCTTTAAAGATGCAAAAACATTCTTCTCAATATTCTTTCGCGGCACTCCAAATTCCCGAAATCCGTTATTTCATTGGATCGACAGCATTTTTCACTTTGGCCAACCGGGCCATGACCGTCATCATTGGCTTTCAAATCTATCGATTGACACATAGTGCGCTGGCCTTAGGCATTCTGGGATTGATCGAGGCCATTCCGGC
>JANLHA010000089.1 GCA_024653845.1 Candidatus Omnitrophota bacterium
CGAATCCTCGCCAAGCGGATCGTAAAGCTTGGCAACCCTCGCTCAATCGTTGAGCCAGTCGCCATCGGAGTAACCGCAGTGACGGTAAGGCGAGAGCAACAGCCATTTAAGGCGTGGCCGCGAGGGGCCTTATGGTGGGCTTGTGTTGCCGAGCCCGCCTTCATCCACAGGAGGGAATCCCTTGACCACAAATCAACCATTTTTTCAGGTCTTTAAAAAGATTCTTGAGCTTGAAAAGCTTTTGGGAAATCGACTCTATAAATGTGAAATTCTTTCTGCCCAAGAATTTGGGAATGATGATTCTAAACTTTACATGGATTTTACGGAAGCCGATCTGACCATAGAAGAAATCAGAGAGATGGGATTAATGGGCTGGCGTTGGCATTGTGGTGGGGAAAAATTAACAGCTCATTGTCTTCTGGATGCGAATTAGACAAACCTTTTCTCATATGCCCGCTAAACCGCCGCGGAGCTTCTAACTCCGTCTTACAAAACTAGGTGGAATGGACAAGCGCGAGGTTCGAGTCCTCTAGTGGGTATTTCTATCTTGATTTTCTTTCCCGCAAGAAAGGAAAGATACCTTCTCAATTATAAAAACAGGGATTCACAAACTGGAGAATAACATTGGAAAGAGATTACCTATTTGAAATCATTCGTGGAAAAGGAACCTGGGAAGATTTGGGAACCTTGCGCTCAGAGTTGGTAACTTGGCAAAATCAAGAATTGACCCTTTCAAGATATCTCGCAATTCAGAAGATGTTTGATAAGCTTGTCCTTGAAATTAAACACTTGGAGCATGAAAATGAGAAATCTTTCAGAAGTTCTTGATCAATTGATTGCAAATTCTCAAGATGAAGATTTGACAATTGGGTTCAAAAGTGTGAAAAACTCTTTACGATATGCTGCTCCCGAGAGGGAACAATTTTGGTGGAGTGAAGTCCAAGCTGATATTTGGAGTCATGTCAAAGATAGGTTTGACAAGGAATCCCAAATCTTGGTTGGATTGGAGAAGTGGGAAATTGATATGATGAAGATTTGGAATCCAGAGGTTGATGATTCCAAATTTGGGGAGTCATAAGATGAATAGAGAATTTCTAATAATTATTGGAATGCTCATGCTCTCAATAATGATCGCGATTTCCTTTGATTCCGGGACAAGTCAGTCTTACAACGTGATCAAATCAGACAATGGTAATTGTGCATTAATTGCCACACTGCCAGAAAAGCATATTGTTACAATTTTCCCCTGTGAAAAGGAAATGCCCTAATTTATGGTTTACCATGGTGCAGTTGGTTCGCGCAACCAACAGAAGGGTTCGATTCCTACGTAAACCTGGCTGCCGGAAGCCATAGCCCATGTTGCAACATGGGTTCCGGATTTTGGTCCCGTAGTTTAACGGTCAGAATACACGACTTTCAATCGCGAGATGTTCTTTAGGGTTCGATTCCCACCGGGATCATTCATTCAAAAAAGCTGGGCAATTTCTTGCCCAGCTTTTTCCATCTAAACCAAACAAAGAAGGTACATATTATGAACGACAAAATGTGGCGATGGTCGAAAAACCCGGCCTTTGACATTGAGCCGCTTCCGGGGAGCAACATTGTCCAAGCAATCGCAACTGCGCTGCGACTTTCGAATCTTAACTCTCGTGTCATTCGCATGAAATTTAATGATATAACCATTGTTGTTGCCCCGGATAGCGATAGCAAGCTGCTTCTGCGGGATTTCCACCGTGCAATTCAAGGGTCGCACCATGAAAACGTGGGGCCGCATCCTGCTCCCGTACTTACCAGCGAAGAAATCGCTCACGATGATGCCATCCTTGCCGAAAACGCACACAGACGGGCAGCGGCCCAGGCCGACTACAATGCAAAAAAGCGTATCAAGCGCGAACGGGTTACAACTATTGTTGCCGATATTGCATTCGAATCTTGTGATTTAGACGGCTGGGTAAAGTATTGTGAAGCCAATAATGATCCTTATGGCGCCGCAGTTATAGAATATTCCGAATTATGGGCTCGACTGATGCAGATCAAAATCCGCAATGGACAAACATTGGAAAACATGGCCGAAGTGTGTAGTCAAGAAGCAGATATCGATGGTATCACGGGATTTATGTATAATTGCGCAATCAATATTCTTGGTACTTTCTGGGTACATGGCCCAGAATTACTACGTTACCAACAAGAGCGAAGAACAAATCTCTTAGAGGGAATGCCTCCTCAATGATTTTAAAAGCTGGACAAGAAATTGTCCAGCTTTTTTTTGGCCTATTTATCACATTATGGAAACAAGATTAACTGATTTTATAGCCCAGTTGCAAAAACAATACAAGGGATTTGCCATCCGCAAGAAAAGCGGGAACAAGTTTTTTAAATTTATTGACAAGCTTTTAAAGTTTATCACATTGGGAAAACAA
>JANLHA010000091.1 GCA_024653845.1 Candidatus Omnitrophota bacterium
CAGCAATGAAGAGTGAATATTTTTCGCGCTTCTGATACGCTCCAATCCTACCTTTTTTTCTATCTAAACAGCAAACGAGAAATATTTTTTCGCAATGCACATTTTTTTGTTGACATAGATAAGTGGAAAGTATATAGACTTATAATTATGACACGCCCATTGATGACAAATGAACGCGGAAAGATAGCTCTGGAGCGTCTTCGGAAGATAAAACCCTTTGTTCAGGCATCCCTGACTGTTACAAAAAAACGGTGTGGCAATCCTAAATGCCGATGTGCTCAAGATGGTCCTCTTCACGAGGCAGCACTGCTGACCTGGAAGGAAGAGAAACGCACACACACCTTATATGTCCCGGTAGAACTTCGTCAGGAGGTTGAGAAATGGGTGCAAGAAGGAAAGCTTCTCAAGCGCCTCGTGGCAGAGGTGTCCGAGGCTCAGAGGGAGTTTCTGATCTCGAAGAAAAAGCCCAGGAAGAGCAAAAAGAGTTGATTCGTGCTTTGACGGGCACCCTCCACCATTTCTTTGGTGGTTTTTCCCCTCTGTTCGCCCACGTCACCGATCCCCGAAATCCCCTTAAGATTGTTTATCCCCTTGCTAGTCTTGCCTTCGCCGGTGTCATGATGTTCCTGTTTCACCTCAAGGCGAGACGACAGATTGGCCTCTTGCTCCGCAACGGCCCCTCGATTCGTAAATTCCAGGCGCTCTTTGGCCTAGAGAGTTTTCCTCATGGCGATACCCTGAATGAGCTCTTTTCGAATCTGGAAGTCGAGCAGATTCAGATGGTCGTTAGCGGAATGACCGAAACCCTCATTCGCAAGAAGGTCCTCTACAACTACCGTTTATTTGGAATCTACTTCATTGTGGCCATCGATGGAACGGGGACGGTCAGCTTCAGCCACCGTCACTGTCCCCATTGTCTCACGCGTACCCACAACGGAAAAACCCTTTACTACCACCCCGTCCTGGAAGCCAAAATCGTCACTTCCAATGGCTTCGCCTTCTCTCTGATGACCGAGTTTATCGAAAACCCCGGAGACAAGGCCACCAAACAAGATTGCGAACTGAAAGCCTTCTATCGACTGGCAGAACGACTCAAAATCCGGTTTCCACGGCTGCCGATCCTTTTATCAATGGACGGCCTCTTCGCAGGGGGACCCACCTTCGATCTGTGCCGCCGTTACGGCTGGAAGTTCATGATCGTTCTCAAGGACAATGATTTGCCTTCTGTGAACGAAGAGTTCAATGGGTTGTCCAAATTACAACCCGAGAACCGATTGATTTGGCGTACGGGCAAAGGGGCGCAAATCAAACAAGTCTTCCGCTGGGTCGATGACATCGCCTATGTCGACTCCACAAAGAAGGACCATACGTTATCCGTGATCGAGTGCTTGGAGACCAAGCCAGACTCGGAGGGGCAACAGAAAACGAACAAGTTCAAGTGGGTCACCAATTGCAACGTCTCAGACAAAAACGTCACGGCCTTATCGAATGAAGGAGGGAGGATGCGATGGAAAATTGAAAACGAAGGATTCAACGTACAAAAAAAGGGAGGATATGAACTGAAGCATGCCTACACCAATAATCCCAACTCAGCCAAAATTTTTTATTTCCTCTTGCAGATTGCTCATCTTCTCGCGCAACTTCTCAATAAGGCCACTCTGCTTAAACGCGATTTCCCCAAGGGATTTGGCTCGGCCAAAAATTTGGCCTTACGATTGCTGGAAGCCTGGCGAAATGCCCGCATGACTCAAGCCGACATAACTGCAGCACTTCAAAAAAGATTCCAAATGCGCTTTGACTCTTCTTGATCCACTCGGATGCATCAGTTCGATCCTCCCTCCCTGACAATTTGATCTCTGATTACGGTCCCAATCCTTGGATCATTGGCCTCTTATTCCCTTCTCTTTGGCTCTTTCCAGATCGACAATCCCTTGCGCACATACCCCACCTCTCCCTCCCCTGATTCTTCATTGCTGGGCTCCATTGACCTTGCATCCTAAATTCCCGCCAAAATTATAACAAGGATCGTGCAAAAACATTATAGATCAAGACTAAAGGCAATTTTTGCTTGACTTTTCTACCCCATTCATTGGT